>NZ_QTMH01000012.1:0-85044 GCF_003603065.1 Bacteroides sp. AF20-13LB | reverse complement strand
TGACCATATTGGGCAAATTTAATACATTATAGGTAATTGTACTAATTCCCTTGTTTAAATCTTTAGTTAAATTTCCATTGGAATCGTAAGTGTATTCGTTCGCCTGCTTCACGCCGTCCTTGAACTCGAAGCCGCCACCGTAGGCGGAAGCCGCTGCCGCATCGTCCACGCGGTTCAACAGATTGCCACCGAGGGTGAAAGTCAGGTTATCAATCAGTCCGTAACCGGAAGCGGCGGTCTGACCGTAACGTTGCAAGGTCTTGATGTTGCCGTTTTTGTCATAGGCGGTTACATTCTCACTGAAACGGTTGGTGTTTGTATTGATGCCGGCTGTTTCGCCGTAAGTGGCGTTCATCAGACGGCTTAATCCGTCGTAAGTGAACTTATAGCCACGGATAGTGCTCTCATTTCCAGCCTTCCACGTCATGCTGCTGATGCTGCCGTTGTATTTGGCGGTGCCGGTGCCGGTGTTGTAGTACAGATTCTGTGTAAACTTGCTTCCACTAATTCCCGTCAGCCAGCCACGGACATTATAGGCATACGTCAGCTTGTTGGTGGCACTTCCGTGCAGAGACTTGGACTGCAGTCTGCCCAAGTTGTCATACGCATAGTCGGCAAGGGTTATCTTGGTGCCGCCTAATGTATGCTCTACTTTCAAGAGTCTGTCCGCGTGGTTGTAGCTGTAAGTATACATTTCAGTACGAGTGGGCTTTCCGCTTGCAGTATGCGTATGCGTTACAGTAGCGGGCTTATCGGTGAAGGTATATATGGTAGCCGTCACATCATAGCCCCCCAAGAGATTGCTTTGCACGGTCTTTGCCACACGTCCCTTGATGTCATAGTAGTATGCGGTATAAATCTTGTTACTACTACCAAGTACCGTTGCCACACTTGCAGTCAAGGCACCTTTTCCATTGCCCGAAGCATCATCAGGGAAATTGCTGTTATTGAAACCTGCTTGCGAACGGAAAGCGTAACTGTCATAGAAGTGCTGCACAAGTACATTCGTTCCAGAAGTGGTCACTTTGTTGGTACAAGTCCCCTGTTCCGTCAGGCGGTTCAGCCCGTCGTACTTGTAGTACGTCCAGTTACCGGATGTAAGGGCACGCTGGTTGCCGTCCTGCGAGAATACCAGGCGGTCGGCATTGTCATACACCATTTCCATATATCCCGCACCGGGAAGCTTCTTCCAGATACAGCGGTTGCGTCCGTCGTATTTGTACTGAAAAGCATACAAGTCGAGATTGGCCGAGCTCTGGTACATAGGCTGGAGTACGAAACAAAGATTACTTTTGTCGTCATACACATAGTAAGTGTCGTGCGTTTCACTGCCTTTCATCTGACGCGTCAATACAACATGTCCCATCTCATCGGTAAAGGTGTAGCTCACGTTCAGGTCTTCATCGGTGGTTTTAATAACCGAAAGCTGACCGGAAAAATTGCGTATAGAAAGCAAAAGGCAGATGATTCACGAAGCCAAACTGAAAAACAAATTCCCTGCTTATATTCAAAAGACATAAGCAGGGAATCATTTAGTTTATTGAATCAGAGATTCGGGGACTTGGGAACAATGGGGGAAGAACATACACTGAAACAGAATATTTTATCTTATCAAGAAACGTCCAAATATAAAATACCATTCTTCAGAAAGTGCATTATTCGTTTTTTGCCAACTTCCTTCAGTGGATAGGAGTATTTTTTTTATTAACTTATCGTAATTATACTTGGAGTTATTATACCCTGCCCTTTTCACAATTTTTATTTCTCTAATTTTAAGTTTTCTGTCAAAAAGAATAGTGTATAAACAAGAGGCATTCTGTTCATCACCATTGTAGTTTTCCCAATAAAGACTATCTTGGTATTTCCTTAATGATTCGTTTCCACCAATATAAGAAATTTCCGTTGAGACTTCTCGCAACCGCTTCCTAAAATAATAAGAAGTATACATTTTAGAAGATCTTGCAGTATCCAATATCAATTCAAAAACTGGTAAGTTGGTCTCAGTATCAAAAAAGATAGTTTTTTCTATCTTCTTTTTATAGGAACTTATATCACTTGAATATATTATACTTTCTTCCACCAACTTATTTTGTCCGTACAATAATGGCGGAAGCATAATAAACATGAAAAATAGTTTTAATTTAATAGTCATATCCTAATCGTTTTGACATTACATCAGCTCTTTTATTGTATATAAAATTATTGACCCCTGGCTGTCCGTGGCTAAACGGTACATTCCTCAAGTATAAAATAACATGCCCAAATTCGTGTGCAATCCCAACTGTTCGATGATTCAAAGTGCCATTCTTATTAATTATGACTTGTACATGGCTATTGGTTGAACTCTTACCGGAAGCTAACCTCTTGTCAGGTACTAATGTCTGACCTAAATTTCCTTGAATATGTTTTCCAAAAGGGACTCCAGCCTTTGAATACTCTTCTTTTTGATGAGCAGGTATTTCGCTATCATCATCGTCATAAGGAGTACCAAAAGTTTCTTCTACAGTCTTCCCATTCATTTTATATGTATTCTTATCAGATAATGACAGTTCTACCATTTTCTCACTATTGGCAATCTCAAATAAGTCTTTCAGAAAGAAATCATTACTACTATTAGCTTGTTTCGCAATGGAAGTTGGATCCAATATACCATTATTGAATTGCATCTTTATGTTACTACCATCCTGCAAACCATTGTAAATAGCTTCAATAGCTGCTGGAGTTACAATAAGCAAGCTATCTCCATTGATGTCAATGGTATTCACTGGATTATTCGCTCCATACTGATACGGAGACAATGAATGATACTTCTCAGCAAATCTGTCATTTGTCGTAAACCTCCCCAACGCCGCATCATAATGCCTTGCACCGTAGTCATACCAGTTCAACCCTTTCTTCGCATCAAGCTCCTTGCCGTTATACTTGTAAGGCTGCACATTGCCTGTACTTGCAAACACACCACCGAACGGATAGTAATGGTTCGTCTCCTCTACAGTGCCGCTCTGGTTGATGACTACCCGGTTGTTCCCCTGGTGCAAGTAGTAATGATACTTGCCGTCGCTCAAAGTAACATAGCCCTCATCGGTCAGCAACAACTTCCGAACACCGTTCTCATAGACCACGTTTCCGCAATAGTCCGTCGTGGTGGTAGTACTGCCTGTCTTATGGACAGTTTTCAGCTTCGTGCCGTCGGCACCGTATGTATGACTTATCCTACTGCCGTCACTGAAAGTCACCGTACTTGGCAAATTTAAGCAATTATACGATATGTTGCTAATTCCCTTGTTCAAATCTTTAGTTAAATTTCCATTGGCATCGTAGGCGTACTCATTTGCCTGCTTCACGGCATCTTTGAACTCGAAACCGCCACCGTAGGCAGAAGCCGCTACCGCATCGTCCACACGGGTCGGGCGGTTGCCCGCAAACGTGAAGGTGAGGTTTTCAATCAGACCGTCGTAAGTGAGCTTAGAAATTCTTATCATAGAAATAATACTATATGAAATTCCCTGCCTACATCGCTGTATGTAAGCAGGGAATCATTTAGATTATTGAATCAGAAGATTCTGATATTCAGAAGTAGTAAACAAATAACATCCGTTACAACAAAATTTATCTGATTACTAAACTATAATTTCTAATTTTTGAGAGTAGCGCTTCTATTTATATATATATCACCTGATTCACAATCTCTTCTAACAGATAAACCATGTTGCAATAATACATAAATAACATACCTTTGTTCCGATAAACTTAATACACTATTCTCATTATAACACGGAGTAAACCATATATCATCAAAATAAGCTGAAAACAAACCTTTTATTCCTTCACGTTTACAAATAGAATCTATACGATATTCCGGAACAACGACATAGTCTTTCAATTGTATATACGAGAGACTGTCCATTATTAAAGTGTCTTTATCAGATAACTTGATAAAATTTTCATAAAAAGGTTTCGTTATATAGTCCTCTTCATCTATAACTGATACCAATTCAATCTCATCTAATACAACCTTACAAATAGAATCATGCCACGCTATATTAGTTGTTATCATACAAGGCGCAGTAGTAATTAAGTTATTAGAATCTATCGTAGCTTTTTCAGAATAATCATACTTTATGTATAAATATAAAGATATCCCTCCGATAATAATTACTATTAAAATCAGCATCCTACTCCAATAATTCTTTCGGTACTTTTTGGGTTCCATACATCGTTCTTTTAGGTTCACCTATTACTTTTCTTATTCGGTTCTCGGTATTGATAGCGCGTATATCCATTAATAAAATACCGTTTTTCGTCCTTTCATAAGTAGCCACCTTCTTATCAACATCAAATGAATGTTGAAGTTCATGAGCTAAACCTATTCTTGGTGTTCTCATGTCGCTGTCATTTCGGCCTCTTCTCCGATTATAGGGGTTATAATAAATTTCACTACCTTGTGAAATATTCTTTTTTACCTTGTCTGCATTAAACCCAGTAGAGTTATACTCTCCTTTTTTAGGCATTGTGATATAATGTATATTCTTACTCTCTTCTAATTTTCCAATAATATCAGCTACCTTTTTATCATCTTGTTTAAGTTGGAAAAGATCTGCTTTTACATCTTTTTGGAATTTTGTATCATACCCAAAGAGCACTTTTATCTGATCAATTATTCCATTCGCATTAGGTTTAATAATTATGCTATCCCCATTCACATCAATATTCCCAACTGGACTATTCGCCCCATACTGATACGGAGACATCGAATAATATTTCTCGGCAAATCTGTCATTCGTCGTAAACCTACCCAATACCGCATCATAATGCCTTGCACCATAATCATACCAGTTCAAACCTTTCTTCGAGTCATACTCCTTGCCGTTATACTTGTAAGGCTGCACATTGCCTGAGCTTGCAAACACACCACCGAAGGGATAGTAATGGTTCGCTTCCTCTACCGTGCCGCTTTGGTTAATCACAACCCGGTTATTACCCTGATGGTCTTTCAAGTAGTAATGATACTTGCCGTCGCTCAAAGTAACATAGCCTTCATCGGTCAGCAGCAACTTCTGAACACCGTTCTCATAGACCACGTTTCCGCAATAGTCCGTCGTGGTAGTAGTGCTGCCTGTCTTATGGACAGTTTTCAGCTTTGTGCCGTCGGCACCATAAGTATAGGCAATCGTACTACCGTCACTGAACGTGACCATATTGGGCAAATTTAATACATTATAGGTAATTGTACTAATTCCCTTGTTTAAATCTTTAGTTAAATTTCCATTGGAATCGTAAGTGTATTCGTTCGCCTGCTTCACACCGTCCTTGAACTCGAAACCACCATTGTAGGCAGAAGCTGCTGCCGCATCGTCCACACGGCTCAACTGATTGCCGGCGAGGGTGAAAGTCAGGTTATCAATCAAACCGTAACTGGAAGCAGCGGTCTGACCGTAACGTTGCAAGGTCTTGATGTTGCCGTTCTTGTCATAGGCGGTTACATTCTCACTGAAACGGTTGGTGTTCGTATTGATGCCGGCTGTTTCGCCGTAAGTGGCGTTCATCAGACGGCTTAATCCGTCGTAAGTGAACTTATAGCCACGGATAGTGCTCTCATTTCCAGCCTTCCACGTCATGCTGCTGATGCTGCCGTTGTATTTGGCGGTGCCGGTGCCGGTGTTGTAGTACAGATTCTGTGTAAACTTGCTTCCACTAATTCCCGTCAGCCAGCCACGGACATTATAGGCATACGTCAGCTTGTTGGTGGCACTTCCGTGCAGGGACTTTGATTGCAGTCTGCCCAAGTTGTCATACGCATAGTCGGCAAGGGTTATCTTGGTGCCACCTAGCGTATGCTCCACCTTCAAGAGTCTGTCCGCATGGTCGTAGCTGTAAGTATACACTTCCGTGCGGGTTGTTTTTCCGCTTGCCGTGTGGGTATGGGTCACTGTAGCAGGCTTGTTTGTAAAAGTATAGACGGTAGCTGCTACATCATAACCACCCAAAGGATTACTTTGTACAGTCTTCACCACACGTCCCTTGATGTCATAGTAGTATGCGGTATAAATCTTGTTACTACTACCAAGTACCGTTGCCACACTTGCAGTCAAGGCACCTTTTCCATTGCCCGAAGCATCATCAGGGAAATTGCTGTTATTGAAACCTGCTTGCGAACGGAAAGCGTAACTGTCATAGAAGTGCTGCACAAGTACATTCGTTCCAGAAGTGGTCACTTTGTTGGTACAAGTCCCCTGTTCCGTCAGGCGGTTCAGCCCGTCGTACTTGTAGTACGTCCAGTTACCGGATGTAAGGGCACGCTGGTTGCCGTCCTGCGAGAATACCAGGCGGTCGGCATTGTCATACACCATTTCCATATATCCCGCACCGGGAAGCTTCTTCCAGATACAACGGTTACGTCCGTCGTATTTGTACTGGAAGGCATACAAGTCGAGATTGGCCAAGCTTTGGTACATAGGCTGGAGCACGAAACAAAGATTGCTTTTGTCGTCATACACATAGTAAGTGTCGTGCGTTTCGCTGCCCTTCATCTGACGGGACAATACAACATGTCCCATCTTGTCGGTGAAGGTGTAGCTCACGTTCAGGTCTTCATCGGTGGTTTTAACGACCGAAAGCTGGCCGGAAGCATAGCTGCCGTTGCTCGTCAGTGCGCCTGCACTGCTTACGCCATAGTTGATGCAGTTCAACTGCGCGTTAGCCGTACTGTTGGCCAGATAGTCCGTATTGACGGAATGCCCGCCATGCCATGCGGCTCCCGGTCCGTATTCCTTGACGGTACGGTTCAGCGGAGAAGCCTCGTACACCGGCTGGCCGTAAGGACGCGAGTCGTTGCCATAGTTGCTGGGCGCACTGCTCTTGAATGCAGCAGGCGCCACATACTCGGCAGACGAGACTATCGGCAGCCAGGAATTCACGGCACGTCCTGCAACGTCGTACTCCTGCAGCGTCACCAGATTGCTGTTGCTTGCCGTCACCTTCTTCAATACCGTCTGGAACGGACGTCCCAGGCCATCAAAATACTCCACCTTATCCAGGTATTTACCTCCCATTTCATCCAGCATGCTACGGGTACGCACATAATTGTGGCTGGCATCCTGCGCCGCTGTTGTCAGTGCATAGCACAGCAACGCCATGAACATATATTTTCGTTTCATACAATTCTTTCGTTTCATTGGGGTTTGTAATTATACTGATATTCATTCACTACCTTTCCATTATGCTCCTTAACCTGGAACAAGCGGTTGAAGTCATCATAGGTAAAGGTCGCTTTCTCTTTATTCGGTTCTACAATTTCCGTAACACCCACAAGCGGGCGATAGAGATAGGTAGTAACCAAAGCATTGTCGTTGGCAAGCCCGTTTCGCACTGTGTTCAGGACAGCTGTAATGGACGCAGTATTCGCATTGGCCGGCAGTTGGCTGATGCTCGCCGACGAGATTTTCTCTACAGCCTCATACGTCTTTCCTTCTATCTTGGCCACCGGATAAAGATTGTTATAGGCCCATAGGAAGCTCACCGGCAAATTGTTGCGTATATAACCCAGCAGCCGGCCTCTTGAAGTGTACTTGCCAAACCAAATATCCTGCACATAGGCTCCCGCATAATCGGCCAGTGTCTTGGGAGTAGTAGAGCTGAATTTCAACGTACGTTTGGGCAATATCATGTTGAGCGTGTCTTTATATTCCGTCTTCGACGCATTCACCACTTTGCCGGCAGAGAGTTCGACGCGTTCTATGGGTATGCCCACCATATATTTCCCTTTCATCTTGACGGAAACGGCATCCGTAAAGCTGTTTGCATATTTAAACTGCTTTTCTTTCTCCACCCCGTGCTTGTTGCTCTTCAAGGAAGAAAGTACCCCATAGTCAGTATAGGCATATCTCTCTTCGTCCACTATATTGCCTTCAGCGCGATAGTCGGTAGTCACTTTCTTGCTGAGATAGTACGATTGTGCCCACAGATTGTAAGGCTGCATGGTACGGGTAGGATGGGAATAATCCGGATTGAAATAATAGTTGCGTATTTTCGGTGCCCAAACCTCTTCCGAAGAAGAAGGTGAGTAGGTGTACTCCTCTCTCTTCAGCAGTTTATGATTTTTATCCCTATATTCTACCGACGAAAGTTTACCGTTCTCATAGTCAGGCACCGTAGGAATGCCGGCCAGGTATATATCAGTAACCTCATCCGGAACGTTATGGTATCTGTAAGTGGTATATCCCTGAGTATCCATGTCGCCATATGATTCACTGACCGCCGTATATCCCACAAGGTTTCCTCTGGAAAGATTCGTCAAAGGGATATAAGGAGCAGATTGAATCAGTTCATAGTAAGCATTCATCCAGTTTCCCGCCCAACTTTGCATTTGTTCTACATAGACCGGTGCGTTGAATACCGGCTTCACCATCAGCTTTGCATCCTGATATTCAAACTTACGCCAACTCTGGTTACCGTTGCCGTCCGTATTCGTGATGGACTTGATGCGCAGCCCGGCACCCAGGTAATCCTTATCCAAGGGAGCATTCGTTTTGCCTACTATCTCTACCGAAATATTGATAGGATACTCCAACCTTACATTCTGCACTGCCAATGTCACACGATACGTACCTCTGTCCAGTTGCTTTTCAGTGTCATCAGGCCAGGGCTCCATCACATCATAATCGGGAGAAGAGAACAAGGTTCTATAACCATTACCCTCTTTCTTTTCGAGTTGTGTTGTGTAAGTAAGCGACGAAGCAAGATGTTCACTGGGATGAGGTTCGTCATGTCTTCTGCGGATGATAATCTTGGGATTGGCATCGTCCACTTCAAAAGGCTCGCCAATATACATAAGGACAGGAGCTCCGGGTGCCACGGGCGGCATACCGTTGTCTACCAGGTTAAGGGTTCCTTCGCGCAAGGGGGGCATCATAGGCAAAGTTTCAAAACGATGTCCTTCATACTCAAAGGTAGTTGTGCCACCCGTAGGATAGGTGATAGTGCGCAGCGTCCCTATCTTGCACAACGCCTCATTGAATGAACGGTCCATACCTTCTTTAAACAAACTCGTCTTACTGCTCGGCTTTATCGACTCCGACCAATAAATGCTGGGGCTAATCTTTAAAGAAGCAGTCATTGGTGACGCACCGTTGTAGAATCCCCAGGCATCTACAGACAGAGAGCGTTTGGGCGGCAATTTCCCCATATTGTAATCCATGGTATATACATTGTTCTTCTTCGAACCAGCCACATCATATACCTTCGACAATAACAAACGGTCATCATAACCATTGGTAGTGGCAGCCATTCCGCTAAGCAGATATTTATACTCCAGCATGGTGGTCTTGATAAGGTTACCGGCAGTATCACTCACCTTGATACTCGACAGCTTCTGTACCTTTTTTCCGGTTTCCGCACTCTCTATATCCTCACGATCAGTTGTACCGAATTCTACTTTACCCCCTTCAAAAGTAATAGCCGACAATGTCCATTGCTCTATCTTGGAGTATGAGTAATTGTAGTTGAACTTATTGGTGAAATACTGCGGAGATTGTGAAGACAATTGGCCATTCACTATTTTAGACAAAGATATAACGTCTTCTGTAGTAGAAATGGGAGTAAAAATACTTTCTTTTTTGTAACTAAACGTAATCTTTCCACCGTTGGGAGATGTCACAGAGTCAAGCATCCAGGCTGTTACAATCTGCGGTTCGTTATAGTATGGAAATATATGACTTCTAGTTATATCTGTTTGAAAAAAATCAATGGTATTTAAGAAATAGTATGTGATTTCTTTTGTCGAGAAGGAATAGACATATCCTTCCAAGTCCGTCATGGTCCATGTTTTGTTACTTGTATTGTATACCATCTTTACCACTTTTTCTTGTGTTTGGATGGTAGGGACGGCATTCAGTTGTCGGTTGTTCTTCAATACGTCGAAATACATGGAGCCCGAATGTCCGCCTGCATTGAAGTAAAACATATCAGGTTCGGCATCATAGTCACCTTTGAAATAACCCATATACTTCTCCAAATTCTGGTCGGTCACTTCAAATCTGGGATTGGTCAGCCACGGAGCATCAGTAAGGTTATAGCATCCACGTGCTGCAAAGTCGTCCGTACCCTGCACTTGTCTGACGACGCACCCTCCTGCCTGGAGGGTCCATCCAAGGCCAATCCAAGTAGCTTCTTGTGCAACACGTGTTCCGTCCGTATGGTACGATAGTGCAATGGGGAACTTCTTTCCGTCAAGGTCAATCTCGTAAATGGGAATGCTGATTCGGGCTTGCCCCACATAATTGTCAGTAGGTATCAGTCCATACGTTCCCAATGAAGCTGCATTGGGAGATACCGGAACAATCCGGAAGTTGGTTTCAGGATGGCCATCCTGCGAATACATAACCGTTGCCTTCAGTAAAAGGAACAGTAATAAAAACAAGGATATTCTTTTCATGATAAATCGTTGTTATTAGAAAAATTATTCAATATGTTTTGCGGGATAAGGGATGGGGGAGGCTGTTTTCCAAGCCTCTCCCATTCCCTTGCTGGCTTTTCAGCCTCCTACAGTGGCATCGCCTGCACGCCCAGCACACTGGCTATGGTGGCAATGATGGTGCCCACAATTTTCAAGATATCTTTCCAGGTTTCTTTGCTTATTTTCATAATTCCATGTTTTAAGGATGATTGTTTTAAAATTCTTTACTTACCTCGAAGCACGGACACTGCTTCACCCACTCCCACGGCTCCACCGTCCCATCTCCGTCCAAATCGGGACTGAGGTCGCGGTGGCCGCATACACGGGCATTCCGGAACTGTTGTAGCAGCTGGTACACCAGCAGGTGCAGGGCCGAACGCTGCTCCGGCGTACGGGTATCCTTCGGATTTCCCCGGGCATCCAGCCCGCCTTCGTAGCAGATACCTATCGAATACTTGTTGTGACCGCGGCAATGCGCACCGGGCAGTTCCAAGGAACGGGTTCCGAGCACAGTACCGTCTCTCCGGATATAGTAGTGATAGCCCGTCGTGCGGAAGCCACGGCGGCGGTGCTCTGCCTCCAGAGCCTCGGAAGTAAGCGTACAGCCCTCCCGCGTGGCGCTGCAATGCACCACGATGTAGTTGATTTTTCGCATAAGATTAGTTAGTGATTAATGATTGAAGATTAGTAATTTATGATTTGACGATTTACGATGTACGATTACTTTTCGTATCATAAATGCCTGCATAGGCGCGGTTATTTAGCAGTACGAATTTCAATCGTACATCGTAAATCGTCAAATCGTAAATGGCCTTATCCCAACGGATTTTCACCTTGGTCACCGTCGTTACCGCCCGAGCCACCGTCGTTGCCGCCCGAACCTGCCGTGTCCTGAAGGTCGAAGCGCACGCACTTCACCCCGGTCACCAGCGAACGGGTAGACACCGTATGGTCCAGATTACGCTTGGAGGTGGGCAGAAAACGCACTCGTAGTGTGGACTGGGTAGCCGATACCTTCAGAGGGTCTTCCACACCGTTCATGGTGGACTTCATCGTAAGGCGGAAAGTACCCAGACCGTCCAGCGTCACGCTCTCGGAAGACTGCAGGTGGCGAGTCATCACGGTCACCAGGTTGTCGATGACATTCTTCGAGTCACCCGTAGAGAGGGAAGACAATTCCGCAATCTCCTTGGCCACCTGCTCGGTGTCCACATTCCCCGTCAGCACCACGCGGGGATAGAAAAGCTTCTTGCCCTCTTTGTTGGCAAGAACCGACTGAAATGATTTGTAAATTACTGGCATAGTAGTTTTGTTTTAAAAATTAATAGTTTGTCTTGAAATTCAAGGATTCGTTTTTTTCAAATGAAACAGCATTGTTTTATTTTTGTGTATTAAGCTTAACCACATTGCAAAGATAACGCTATCCGGAAAAGTGTGCAAATTAAAAAAACCGTTTTTCTTCATGAATTTATTCACAAATCGAAAACTTTACTTACAGCACAGGCTCAGCAGGTATCGCCCCGGTTGCCGTATCTTGCCATGACTCTCGCGCAAGGCATAGAAGCCCTTCCACAAAGGGTGGCCGATAGCACCGAAATTACTTTTGAGGATAATGGCATACTGCTCTTGCGGAGGAATATGGAACTGCTTCAGATTGAAAAGCAACCCGTCCAGGTTGCGGTCCGTGCCATCCTGCGGCGGTTGCAGTTGCTCTATTTTCCGAAGATATTCCCCCTCCGCGGATGGCACATCCGCGCCCTCAGTGCCCCCGGTTCCGGGGGAACTATGGAGGAGGGGATTTTCTTTGCTGTGTTGTGATGTGCTATGCTCTGCTGTGCTATATGTACCCGATGTCGCATTTTCGGGCTTAAATGCTGCACTTTCGGCAGCGGACGGCACGCTTCCATTGGCAGACGGCACTCTCCCGGCGGCAGTCGGCGCGGCCTCGTCATCGCTCTGAGAATCATCCACCAGACAATAACGTGTGTCTATGGCGGAAGATTTCCGGCGCTTGGTACTGAACAGATACTGCCGCTGTATCTCAGCAGAAGTCAAGATGGCGTATTTGCCGAAAAGGGCGGCATTGAAAATGCCGTACTCCACAGCCAGGGCAAGAATGCGCTT
Source organism: Bacteroides sp. AF20-13LB (assembly GCF_003603065.1). Classification (NCBI taxonomy): domain Bacteria; kingdom Pseudomonadati; phylum Bacteroidota; class Bacteroidia; order Bacteroidales; family Bacteroidaceae; genus Bacteroides; species Bacteroides sp. AF20-13LB. The sequence continues at coordinate 72,467 of NZ_QTMH01000012.1, read as the reverse complement.
CACGTCGGCAGCCGTCTTTTCATAGAGGCAGGCGGAAAGGTCTTCGTAGAAAAGCTCGTCGGCACACACGTAATAGCCTTCGTCGGCATAAATGCAGGAGAGGGCGCCCAGCAGAATGGCAAAGGAGCCGTCACCCTCACGTTTCATGATGCGGCGCACCAGACGGTCGTGCATGAAGTCTGTGTTCAAGGGGAAATAGTCAAGTCCCCGTTTTTTGATTCTGGACATGGTTTGATGATTAGGGGTTAGTGATTAGGGGGAGAGAGCGGCTTGTATCATTCTATATCACCTGCTTCGCATAGGCGTTTCCGCTTGCGGAGCACGCTTTCGCGCACTACCTTCAAAGCATTCAGAATAAGATACATACGAAGGGTACAGTCCGAAATTTCAGTGATGACCGGATAACGGAGGGGATTGCTTGCTGGAAGTGAGCGACGGTAGCGGGCGTTGCTCATCGCCCTACGGCATTCCTTGCAATAATTGTCGGGGGCAAGCGTACGCTTGTCTACATAAAAAGAATCAACGGGCAGTTCTCTGTGGCAACATCCACAGAAACGAACATTTTTTTCAATAATCTGTTCCATAACCATTTTTTGTTAAGAATTAGTACAATAATATTTTTTCGGCACGCCCCTGCCAAAGATGCTTGTAGGGGCTGTTTGCTGGAAGTATATATCCAGCGTATTCTATCTATACATCCAGCGCGTTGCATCTATACTTCCAACGCACCTCATCTATACATCCGGCAAGGCGGATGCCCATTTTTTCAAATTCGTAAGTATTTTTGCTAAATTCGGATGCTTCCGGATAAAAGACCAGATGTGTATTTTCCATAAATCCCTCCCTTTTATTTGCATTTATAAAACATGATATGTATTTTTGTCCCAACAAAGATAATGCTGTTTTCATTTACAAAACAAACAAATCGGGAATTAAATTCTTAAATAAGACGTAAGACAGTATAAATGAGGAGATAATATTTTCTGAATAATTTACACGTAAAAACTGAAGAATATGGCGAATGACAAAGACCCGGTATTTTGTGCGGCAGACATCATAAAACGTGCCAAACTGGCGAAAGAATTCAAGACAGACAGCGAACTTGCCGCCTTTCTGGGTATATCACGCTCCACACTGAGCAACTGGAACGCCCGCAACAGCATCGACTTCCCCCTGCTGCTGGGCAGCCTGGACGACGTGGACTACAACTGGCTGCTGACGGGAAAGGGCTCGCCTGCACATCATTCAAAATTCTGTGACAATGACTTGGTACAAGGTGAAGTGGAAATACTTCACACACCGAAAACAGCCGACCCTATGGACGACCGTAGCGTGACCCTCTATGACATCTCTGCCGCCGCCAACCTGAAGACACTGCTGGCTGACCGCCCGCAGTACGCCTTGGGGCGGATTGTAATTCCCAATATCCCTGTGTGCGACGGTGCCGTCTACGTCTCGGGCGACTCGATGTATCCCATCCTCAAGTCCGGTGACATCGTAGGCTTTAAGTCCATCCGCGACTTCACCGACGTCATCTACGGTGAAATGTATCTCGTCTCCTTCGAACGGGGCGGCGACGAATACCTGGCAGTGAAATACGTCAACCACTCGGAACGGCCGGACTGCATCCGTCTGGTGAGCTACAACAACCACCACGACCCCATGGACCTGCCGCTGGCGGCAGTCAATGCAATGGCCATCGTGAAGTTCTCGATAAGGAAGAATATGATGATGTAGAGGGCGGCATTATCACCGGAAATTTCGTAAGAAAGCTCCTGGCAAGGACTATTTAACAAGCAAACAGAGAAATTATACAAAAAAAGCTTGTAATTTATTCTTTTATCTTATTTTTGCGATGCCATAGGCATAATAATAAGTATCCGGAAAAAAACATGCTTATTCCATCCAATAGAACAAAGAGGGAGTGCATTCTTTCAAGGTTATGTTTTCTAGTGCTTTCAGTATGGGTGTTCCTACCTTCCGCAGCACAGAACAATCCCTACAAGATAGACGATGCACTCTACCCCATCTACCAGCGGGCTTCCAAGCAGGCACGCCAGCAGGAGGGGTTGCTGGTGGCCGACACTTTGTATCAACAGGCTCTGAAGCTCGGTGACAAAAAAGCACAATGCCTGGCATACATCATCCCCCTGCAGTTCTATATATCCCAAAAAGATGATAGCAAAATAGAAAAGGCATCCACTGACCTGAAAGAGATTTCACGTGCCAATAACTATCTGCAATATTATTATCACGCTTGGAGCAGCGAAATCATCTACTTCCTGAACCAACAACGCTCATTGCTCGCCTTGCAGAAAGCGGAAAAAATGAAAAAGCAAGCTTTTGCCGACAGATACCCTTACGGTATCTTCAGCTGTATCCGAACCATGGGCCATATCTACAAATCACGCGGAAACTTCGACCTCTCCGCCCAATACTATCAGGAAGCCTTGGACTATATGCTGAAGAATATGCCCGACCAAGATCCCAGCCAACTATACTCAAGCCTTGCCGAATATTACCGTAACACCCAAAAAGATTACGCCACCGCACTGGACTATTGCGAAAAAGCCTTGAAGAGCGCCAAAACAGAACGGAACATAGCCCAAGCCATGATAGAGAAATGCCTGGTACTATTCCGGCAGGGACGTATAGATGAATTCAACGACTGCTATAAAGAAGCCGTACAAATGGCGGACCGTTGCAAGCTCTCTGCCAGCGTTTCCCTACTGATAGCCCACATCAGCAAGAACATACTGGACAAACAGTATGAGCAGGCCCATGCCCACGCTGACCAATTGTCCGAGAAAGGCTTGCAACAACATGCCTACATTTACGAATGCGCCAAAGACTATCCCAATGCCATCAAATATCTGAAAAAATACCACCAGCAGTTGGATTCGACGAACAATCTCCTGCAACTGTCGGACATCGCCGAACTGAACACCCAGATAGGCGCCGAACGTCTGAAAATGGAAAACATACAGGCCACCTCGCGCTACCGCATCACTCTTTTCAGCATTGTCACCGGCTTTTTGCTGTTATCCCTGCTTTTCCTGATGCTCTACCTCCACCGCAAACGTAAAGTCAACCTCGAACTATGCCACAAGAACGAGGAACTTTCCGAAGCGCGCGACCAAGCCGAAGCAGCCAACAAGGCAAAGAGCATCTTCCTGCAGAACATGAGTCACGAAATACGGACACCGCTCAACTCTATCGTGGGCTTCTCACAACTCATCACTTCCCCCGACGCGAACCTTTCCCAAGAGGAAAGGCAGGATTTCTGCCATCTCATACAGCACAATTCCGACCTCCTCCTTACACTGGTGGGGGACATCCTCAGCGCAGCCGAGTTGGAAAGCAACAGATACACCATGAAGATAGCGCCGCACAGTTGCAACAAGCTCTGCCGGGAAGCCATAACCACCGTTGAACACCGCAAGCCCGAAGGCGTGAAGCTCTACTACACCTCCGAAGTGGACGACTGCTACGAACTGAGCACCGACGGGCAACGTGTGTGCCAGATACTCATCAACTTCCTTACCAATGCAGAGAAACACACCACACAAGGCGAAATCCGCCTGCACTGCTCTCTCACAGAGAATCCCGGATACGTCACCTTCTCCGTCACCGATACCGGTACCGGCATTCCCCCGGAATACTCCGAGACCATCTTCGAACGCTTTGAAAAGGCCGACAGCTTCGGGCAAGGCACCGGTCTGGGACTCAATATCTGCCGCCTCATCGCCGAACGGCTGAAAGGGAAAGTGCTGCTGGACAAGGAGTACAAGGAGGGGGCAAGGTTCGTGTTTGTACTGCCGGTGGAGGAAAAAAATAAGAGTTATCTCAAAACTTGAAAGAATAGGTCAGCGAAGGGACGATGCCATAAAGATACAGTTTATAGATACGCCCGTTTCCTACAGAAAAGTGCCCTTGCCTCCCTGCATAAATAGAGAACACATTTTTCCGGCTATAAGCATTGATGATGGAAAGGCTCAAGTTGCGGTCTTGCCTGATACGCCACGTCGCCGAAAAGTCCAACTGGTGGAAAGCCGGAGCACGATAACCGTTCCGGGCAGAATAAATATAGACCAGTACATGTTCCGATTCATACTTTCCAATGGGGAGCGTAAGATTCATCCCCGATGCATAGGAGAAAGTGGAAGACAGAGACCAATGTCTGTTCATTTCCCAGTTTACGAACAATTTCAGGTTATGGGGACGGTCGTACACCGGTCTGTACTCCTCTCCTCCTATACGGTTACGCGCACGAGAGAGAGTATAACTAATCCATCCGGTCACGGCTCCTTTATTCTTTGACAAGTAGAATTCCAATCCACACCCTCTGGCAGAACCGGTTTCGACTTCATCCTCTATCCAGTCATTCTGAAAAATATCGGCATTTTTCCGATAATCCACCACATGGCTTGTCCGGCGCATATATGCCTCCAGCGACAATGTATATTCCTTATCAGGAAAATTGTACTCATATCCCAATGCCAGTTGGCGCATGACGGAGGGCTTCAACAGTGCATTGGCAGGCATCCACATGTCCGAGGGGATACCTACCGAAGAGGTGGTGAGCATGTGTATGCTCTGTGCCGCTTGTGTATACGATGCAGAAAACCGGTGCGAGGCATTCGGAATAAAAGAGAGCTCGGCACGGGGTTCGGGCATCACAAATGTCTTGGCTGCATAATAGGCAGAGGCCGGTGCATGCAGTACGGACAGCCTGACCCCGGCATTCAGAAGAAAACGGGGCAAGAATTTATAATTTGCCTCTGCATACAATGCCGCATCCCACAAACTCTTGCGCGGCATTTGCGAAGGAGTGATGTTAGAATCCTTACCGGACTTGCCCACCTCACCGGGCATCGTAGTGAAATAATGTAGGTTCACCCCTCCCTTCAAGGTCAGCAGATTGTTCTGATACCTCTCCCAATCCGACTTCAACTGATACGACTGCATGTTCGACTTCCACACATATCTCAATCCGTCCGACAACGATTTATACTTATAATAATAGTTGCTGAAGACAGCACTCGTATTCACATTCGTCTTATCATTCAGTATATGGTTCCAACGTATGGTAGCCGTGGCATTTCCCCAATCCATCCCATAGCCTTTCACCAGCTTGTTGAACACGGTATGGTCGCCTCCGCTATACAAGGAAAAGAACATCCGGTTCCGAGCATCCAGCGTTCTGTTCACTTTGGCATTGACATCATAAAACCACATCTGCGGTTTGGATGTCAGATTACTTCCCAACAGTCCGGCTACTACCCCCGGATATCCAAACCGGCCGGAAAGCAGATAAGACCCTTCTTTCTTCTTCAAAGGTCCCTCCAACAGCACTTTCGAGGCTATCAACCCCAAGCTGGCACTCCGTTCACGTTCCTTGCTGTTGCCTTCGCGCATACGCACGTCTATGACGGATGAAGAACGACCGCCATACTTCAGCGGGAAGAACGATTTGTACAAGTTCACCTCACGGATAGCATCGTTGTTGAACACCGAGAAGAAGGACAATACATGGCTGGGGTTATAAACTACAGCCTCATCCAGCAAGACCAGATTTCCCCATTGGTTACTGCCCCGTACAGAAATATTGTTTGCCCCTTCATTGCCACTCTGCACTCCGGGTAGAAATTGCAATGACTTCATCAAATCCGGTTCTCCTCCCACAGATGGCAATGCTTGTATTTCCTTTGCTTCTAAAGCAAATTGTCCGCTATGCTTGCGGCTTCCCACTATCTCGATACCTTTCAGCCAATAATCATCGGGAGTCAATGCGATATTCACCACCATGTTTCCTGATAAAGTCAAGGTATCCCTCCAAGTAACATACCCCAACATGGAACATTGCAATATACATTCCCCCTTGGGAAGTAATATGGAATAAAGTCCGTAAGCATTGGTTGCCATTCCCGTTCCCGACCTTCGTTCCAGCACATTGGCATCCGAAAGAATCTCACCCGTTTTGGCATCCGTCACACACCCTCGTACAACAACCTTTTGGGCAACCACTGCCTGACAGCTCAAAAACAAAATACAGAAATAAATCAGCGACCGTTTCATTAGCTTTATCTTCTTACGATTACAAAACAACACATCATCTTTCCCCCGTTGCAATGCCTTTTTCAGAAACTGCACTCACACGGAAGCAACCATACGCCCCGCCACTTATATTGCTGCCCACCGATGACGGTGCAGGCGTATAAGCACCACCATCCGACCGAAACTGGCGTATCATCTGGTCGAAAACGTCATAACAACTCTTGGAAATGGTCTGCGCCCATACATATAGGGAATCTCCCATGGGATAATCCCAACCCGGAGGATAACCCAAAGGATTTTCTCCGTCGTCAATCAGAAAATCAACCACATTCTCTTCAAGATACTCATCGCTCAAGATAGAATATCCCCAGAATTGGCCACTACTTAATAGAAACTGAGGATGCTTAAGAGAATAATTTGTATAACTATTTGCATTCAATTGAAACAGATAGTAATTGTCTACTCCAAAGGGATTGATAAAACTGATACAAGGTGCCCATGTATGCCCTTTCTCGTTAAAGTCAAAACGCTTCAATTTCATATCAGTAATAGGCAATGCAGATTCCATTCTTTGAATATCAGACTTATAATGTTTTCCTCCATAAAAAATATCCAACTGATAAGAATGCCCTTCTATACCATAAATCTTGGTAGTGGCATACATACCCCGGCAAGAAATATTATCATGCCCGGGATTCACTGCCACACGTGCAGACTTCTTCTGATAATAATCGTAATAGTCATAAAAGACCCCACCATAGTCATCATACGGATGAAGCACCTGCATTGTGTCCTTAATGCCATCCGTACAATCAGTCACTATCATAGTAGCATCTTCTATTCCTTCGTATTGTCCGTCTTGACCCGATATTAAAGCAGGTTTTCTCAAAAGGAAAAAGTAAGGTGGATTCTCACTGGTTATCACCCCGTTAAAAACAATTCCATCAAGCATAGAATCTGGAATATCAACATCAAACTCCTCCTCACAACCTGACAAAAGAAAAAGCAGACACAACGTCCATATAATACTGAAATACCTCACCATAATAGCCAAGATTTATTTTACAGTTCCAATTCCTGCTTCAAGAGTCTAGTCAGCTCTTCATAAGAATTTGTGATATATATCAATCTGTCATTAATGATAATGGTAGGAGTGGCAAATAGTCCCCGTTCCATCAATTTGTTGATGGTATGATTTACCCTATCATAATTCACCGCAGACAGCAGTTCTTGCTTATATTCTTCGACATCCAGACCCAGTCTACTGGCAGTAGCAAAAACAAACGCAGAATCGACCAAAGCCTCATGTTCAAAAATGGCATCATGAAACTCCCAGAATTTATTGTATTTGACGGCAGCTTCACATGACAAAGATGCAAGAGTAGGCTCATCGGCGAAATTAATAAAGCCGAATCTCACTTTATCCTTGTATTCACTATAAATCTGTTTCAACGTCTTTTCAAAGTCAACACAACGTTTGCAATCAAAGTCGGACGCTACAATAAAAGTGGTAGCAGCATTAAGATTCCCTCTATAATGTACATTCAAGTCACTAATAACACATTGAGGCTGTTTGGGAGGATAAAGATATCTTTTTATATCTGCTTTATTATACAGTGAATCTGCCAAATGCTGAATTACAGCAGCCCTTATATCATTTCTCAAAGAAATATTCCCTTCAATACTTCCTGAAGACACTTTGCTAAGCCTTTCTCTTGAATGGAGGACACGTTCATCTACTGAGCCGAACATCATAAGCAGGCTGTCTTCTTTACCATTTATCATCTCTTTTACATAATCATCAAGAAAAACATTGAACGTTTTCCCCACGGCAGCAGCTTCCTGCTCAATCAGTTTATGCTTAATCAAATCGTCCAAGGCTTTCAACTTTATTTCGTAAGCTGTATTCAATAAATCAAAAGTTTCCTGAGTAGTTAGTCGGGACAACTCTGAAGCACTGATTTCATAGCCATTCACTTCTGCCACAATGCTCTTGTCCCGATTGGAACAAGAGCACAGAAAAAAGAAATATAAAAAAATAAGATACTTCATATCGCTACGGCAGAGGGACTCTTCCAAAATTAGGATGATACAGATTTCTTAACACAAAGTCCTCCTTATCCGTATTCAAGACAACATAATATCTTGTATTATCTGTTCCTTCTATTCCATGCATACCCGATGATATACTTGAAGTATCTTCTTTATATCCTTTATAGTGCTTCAACCAATTTTTGTTACTGGAATCTTCATCATCAACATAAATTATTCCTCTATCAGTAAATGCTGGACCATCCAATAAAACCCCATATGTGATAGATTGTTTTGGACCAAGTCCAAAAGGTGGTGTCCATTGAGGACGAGGGTAAGGAGGATAGGCCCAAGCTAAAGCAGCATTAGTATCCACTATTGTATAACCAGCAAGATCTTTAACTGACGAAAATCTTGTATCAGTACTACTTATGCTATTCTTATTATGCTTATCATCACAATCATGATAACGAACAAGAACATCCATTGTACCACCAAACTGAGAATAATTTATATGATTAACAAGAAATACCCCACCTGGATAATACCTATTTGCTTCAGTCAAACAAAATTTAAAATTCACATTACCATTACCATCCACATATGTATCTCCCACTGGACCTGAAACTTTAGAATTCTGTCTAGTATCTTCTGCATCTAGATGAAGAGTTAACTCTTTGTACGTACCACATGAACCAACCTTGAAAACTCCTACTACGTCAGTTGTTGCGGCATAAGCTGTACGCATAACCCTTTCTTTAGCAACAGACAATCTGTTCATCAATTTCTGTTCATACTCATCCATCGTAGCCTGAATGGCCTGTTCGTCGGCTATTGTCTCAATTTTGGCAGAATCAGCTTCAGCGCTGGCGGCTCTGGTCGACAATTCATAATCCTCGGCAGCCCTGGCAAGCTCTGCATCGTTCTCCAATAAATCGTAGCTGTTGCTGCATGAGCAACAAGCCAGCGCGCCCAAAAAGGCGAACAGCAAATGTTTCTTCATTTTTTCTTGAATTATAGTGTTAGTACGTAAAATCCCCGTATAATACGGTATCTCCGATAGTAATTTCTATACGGTAAGCTTCTCCTTCATTTAATAAACCTGCTAAATTTAGTATTATCTCAGAAGTAGAAGTAGAGTACGAATCAGAAAGAATGGTTTCATTAGTAAAAAGGCTGGTAACTGAAACCTCAACATCAGCAGTACTCTTTAAATCTACTGATATTAATTCGTAATCCGAATTCAAATAAGCAAATACTTCGAATGGAATAGTAGAACGTCCTGCTTTCTCCGGAGAATTTTTAGAATCGTGCTTTTCCAATCTTATTTTCCTTTCATTCTTTTGATATTGTCCTGCATTTACACTCATAGAAATAAAGGAAAATAGACATAACAATAGTAGTTCTCTTGTCTTCATATTAATTAATTCAATGGTTTCGAGACAAAGGAAGATTACTTTCTTATACTAACAAAGAAAAAAGAGGTAATAAAGGTAACAACAACGGGTAACAAAAGTAACAAAGGAGAAGATATGCCATTGATTATCAACAATCAAAGATATGAGAGAACTGCTCAGCATCAATTTTGCCCTTAATACGGTTTTTCCTTACTTTTATGGCATCTGCAGAAACATTGGTGATATGCAGAATGACATCTTTGGGGCAACGAAGCAGAGACAACACACAATAAAGCAGGTCGTCATTCGTCAAATTGGGGTAACGTTCTTTCAGGTTACCCATGACATCGGCAAATGATTTCCGGATATTACTTACAATCAATGCTCTGTATGTATCTGCTATCTTGATTTGCATTGAAGGAGTGGCCTTCTTCAGTTCATCCAGTCTTTTACTTCCTGCCGTTGTTTCAAACAAAGACAGACAAATTTGAAAACGTTCTTTTTCCAATTTCTCCAGTTCTGCATTCCTGTCATCGGAAGATGCTTCGGTAACTTCACTCAGGAATATGGCTTCCGCACGGTTCTCCATCAATCGCTGCTGCAAATCTACATATTTCTTTTTCCTACGACCATCACGCCACAGATAAAGAATAATCAATATCGCTACCAGAACAAGAAAAGCGGCAACCAAACCTACAATAATCCATTGATTTCTGGCAGACAACTCGCGTTTATGCAACTCCACCAGATGATTATCCATCAGTTTATCAAGCTCTGCACGGTCATTCATCGCTTGGATAGAATCATAATAGATAAAGAAAGAATCAGCATACAAAGTAGACTCCTTCCATAATTTCATTTTCTTGTATTCCCGAAACAAGCAGTCATAAGACGATGCCTTTACATATATGTTGGAGGATTCAGCACCTATCTTCCAATAATAAATGGCAGAATCGCTTTGGTTTAAGTCACCTAAAATATCCCCTTTGGTAGAACAAGCTAAAGTATAATCTTTTTTGGAAGATTGATATGACAATGCTTTCGATATATAAAATTCAGCTTCGGCATATCTGTCTTGTTCATTATAGAGAGCAGCTATATCGCTACATATAGCAAATAGCAAATCGGAACGCTGAAGAGCAGAAGCCATTTCTAACACTTGCCGATAATACACCAAAGCACTATCCAATTGATATTCCACCAAGAAAGTATCTCCAATATCATTCAAGAGATAACAAGCCCGGGCAGAATCTTTACCCACACAAAAGGCATACCCTTTTTTATACATGTCTCTTGCGATAGAGCGCAGTTTTTGTCCACTATAGCAACTCCCTAAATGGGTGTACAGCATCGCCACGAATATAGAGTCCTTCTCTGGTATCAGTTCCAGCGACTTCAGATAGAGGCTTATCGCCTTCGGAAACTCTTTATTTTCCAGATAGACACATCCCCAATAGAAGTATGCTTGCGCCAGCCGTTCCTGCTTTCTGCCTCCGTCGTAATAGTCTACCGCTATCTGTATCAGCGAATCGTTCTCCAGCAGCACACAACTCTTGTATCGGGCTTGTGTCAGCAGCAACGCATACAAGGCGCGTTCTTCTCCCCGCAACTCGCGGGAATCCGGTATCTGTTCCAACACCAGCAAAGCACTGTCGGGATTGCTCCACATCATGGAATCGGCAGAAAGAAGCGCAGGATATACAGAAGCAATCTCCCTCCTGCAAGAATGACACAGAAAGACAAGGCCTGAACAAAAGCAGAAAATATATAGAAGGTGTCTCATATATCAGTATTATTGTCGTCTCTGCTGCAAAAATACATAATTTAAGACAGAATGCCGTCACTTCATTTCAATTTATAACTTACAAAGCACGGCTCTTTCATTTAAGGGAGTTATCGGGGGAGGTAGAAGGAGTTAAAGGGCGATAACTCCTTCTACCTCCCCTGATAACTCCCCGACTATGAACACCTCCTTCTGACTCCTGCAAATAGAATATTCGTTTGCTGGTAAACTACGAAATCATTTGTTAGTAACAAACGATTTCGTATATTTGCAGGAATCAATCCCCTAACAAGATGATCAGACAAGAAGAAATATCGGCTATATTGGATGCGCAAGCCGAGATATTCCGCAAAAAAGAAAACGGACTGACGCGCGAGGCACTGGCCGGCGTACCGGCAGTACCTTCGTTTGCCACCATCATCACCGGCATCCGCCGTTGTGGCAAGAGCACCCTCTTGCGGCAACTCATGTCCCGGAAGTACGACCAGGCGCTCTACCTGAACTTTGAGGACATCCGCCTTGCCAACTTCGATGCCGATGACTTCACCCGCCTATTGCGGGAGATAGAACGCCGCGGCATCCGCGTACTGTTCTTCGACGAGATACAGATTATCCCCAAATGGGAAATCTTTATCCATCAGATGCTCAATGCAGAATATACCATATTCATCAGCGGCTCCAACGCCTCGTTGCTGAGCAGGGAACTGGGCACCCACCTCACCGGCCGACACATCCCGATGGAGCTTTTTCCCTTCTCTTATTCAGAGTTCTTGTCGTTCAGAAACCTGCCTGCCGGTGAAGATTCGCTTTCGGCCTATATGCACGATGGGGGCATCCCGGAATATGTGAAGTATCATGCCGAGATTATCCTGAACACACTGATTGACGACATCCTGATACGGGACATCGCCATACGCAATTCGATAAAGGATGTGAACTCACTACGCGCACTTGCCGTCTACCTGCTATCCAATGTAGGCAACCTTGTATCGGCGGGGAAACTGACCGGGATGTTCGATATAAAGGCAACGTCTACCTTCTTGGATTACTTCTCGTTCTATCAAAGTTCCTATCTGCTGGAGTTCGTGCCCATCTTCAATTATTCGCTGAAGGTGCAAGCTCGGAATCCGAAAAAAGTATATGCCATGGACTTAGGGTTGGTGAACGAAGCTGCGGCCAACTTCTCGGACGCTACCGGGCATAAGCTGGAGAACCTTATCTTCCTGCATCTGCGCAGGCAACCGGGCAGCATCTGCTACTATAAAGACAAGGGGGAATGCGACTTCATAGTCAGCGAGAAAGGCAAAGTGTGCCGCGCCGTCCAAGTCTGCCACCAGATAACCGAACTGAACTTCACCCGCGAATACAACGGACTGCTGGAAGCCATGAAGGCACTCAACCTTACGGAGGGTGTCATCGTGACCACCAATCAGGCCGATCGTTTCGAAGAAGACGGGAAGACAATCCGAATGATACCTGCCAGCGAGTTCCTGCTCGGATAGCCAAATTAAGGAAATCAAAGGCTGCCACTTCCGTCCCGATACTTCGGAGCAGAAGGGCAGCCTTCTATATAAATAGCCGTAAAGCTACGCTGATTACTTTTTCAATGGATAATTGATAATTGACAATTAGGGGAGGCTATAGGCTGAAGGCGGCTTTTACCTTCTCCACATAGTCCAGCTTTTCCCAGGTGAAGAGCTCTACCTCTATGTCCTTGTCGCCTTCGTAGCGGCTACGGAAGTGCTTGACGACGGTCTGCGGCTCGCGGCCCATGTGTCCGTAGGCGGCAGTCTCCTGATAGATGGGGTTGCGCAGTTTCAGGCGGTCTTCTATCGCCTTGGGGCGGAGGTCGAACAGCTCGTCAATTTTACGGGCAATCTCACCGTCGCTCATATTGACGTGGCTGCGGCCATAAGTATCTACGAAGATATTGATGGGGCGTGCCACACCGATAGCGTAACTTACCTGTACCAGCATTTCGTCGGCAACGCCGGCAGCTACCAGATTCTTGGCAATGTGGCGGGCTGCATAAGCTGCGCTGCGGTCTACCTTAGAGGGGTCCTTTCCGGAGAAAGCGCCGCCGCCGTGGGCACCCTTGCCGCCGTAGGTATCTACGATAATCTTGCGTCCCGTCAGCCCGGTGTCACCGTGGGGACCACCGATTACGAACTTGCCCGTGGGGTTGACGTGATATGTGATACGGTCGTTGAACAGTGCCAGCACCTTTTCATGATGGATGGAAGCAATGACACGCGGCATCAGAATCTCGATTACATCCCGGCGGATTTGGGCGAGCATTTCCTCGTCGGCCTTCAGCTGGGCGGCATCGCTGTCGTCGGCAGGCTGTACGAAGTCGTCGTGCTGGGTGGAAACTACGATGGTATCGATGCGTACGGGTGTGCCGTTGTCATCATATTCGATGGTCACCTGGCTCTTGGCGTCGGGACGGAGGTAGGTCATCACCTTGCCTTCGCGACGGACATCTGCCAGCACTTGCAGGATGCGGTGTGCAAGGTCCAGTGAAAGCGGCATGTAATTCTCCGTTTCGTTGGTGGCGTAGCCGAACATCATTCCCTGGTCTCCGGCACCTTGTTCCATGGGGTCCTGTCGCTCCACGCCGCGGTTGATGTCGGGGCTCTGCTCGTGGATGGCGCTCAGCACGCCGCACGAATTGCTCTCGAACATATACTCGCCTTTGGTATAGCCGATTTTCTTGATTACTTCGCGTGCGATGAGAGGCATGTCAACGTACGCTTTGGTTTTCACTTCTCCAGCCAGCACTACCTGACCGGTAGTAACCAGAGTTTCGCAAGCTACTTTCGAACTGGGGTCGTAGGCCAACAGTTTGTCAAGCACAGCGTCCGATATTTGATCGGCCACTTTGTCGGGGTGTCCTTCAGACACCGATTCGGATGTGAATAAATATCCCATTTCAGTTGAGAATTGATAGTTGATAATTGATAATTCAACGAATGGCGGAAGGAGGTGTGTGGAGTAGATGCATCCGGCACACAAACGTGCCGTCAGAAAAGGATGTGTTTTAGCATTTTTTTCTGTGGTTGCAAGCTACTCAAATCTCTCCACATATCGTTTTTCGGAGGCAAAGATAAAAAAGAAATCTTGTATCTGCGCTACAGATAGCAGAGATTAACACTGATTTTGCAACAATTCCCCGATTGTCTTTCCCAATACCGGATGCACCACGCCTGAAGCAATCTCCGCCAACGGCTCCATCACGAAACGGCGTTCCTGCATCAGCGGATGAGGAAGTTTCAGTTCGGGAGTATCCAGCAAAACGGGAGTACCGTCATCGGCAAAACAGAGCAACAGGTCGATGTCTATCACACGGTCGCTATACACTGCATTGACAGACTTATGCGTACGCCCCATCTCCCGCTCGATTTCCTGCGTCGTTTGCAACACCTCCAAAGGCGCCAAAGCAGTGTCTACGCAGAGTGCGGCATTCAGAAAAGTATTATCGGAAGAAAAGCCCCACGGAGCAGTAGCATAAAAAGCAGATAGGGAAATCACTTCACCTATCTGCTTTCTTATCTTTTGGACGGCCATGCGGAGATTCTGCTCCTTATCGCCGAGATTGGTACCAAGACTGAAATAAACAACCATAATTACCGGTCTGTAATCAGCATCGCATCTCCATACGTACCAAAGCGGTACTCTTCCTTCAATGCCACATTGTATGCCTCCATCACCTGCTCGTAACCGCCGAAAGCGGCAACAATCATCAGCAGGGTACTGAGCGGCATGTGGAAGTTGGATATCATGGCATTGGCCACGGTAAAGTCGTACGGCGGGAAGATGAACTTGTTGGTCCAACCCTCGTATTCCTTCAAATGTCCGTCGGTGCTGACAGTGCTCTCGATGGCACGCATCACGGTGGTACCTACGGCACAGACTTGGCGGTTCAGGTCTTTGGCATGGTTCACAATCCGTACGGCTTCCTCGTTCACAATCATCTGCTCGGAGTCTGTCTTGTGCTTGGTGAGGTCTTCCACATCAATGTCGCGGAAGTTACCCAAGCCAGCATGCAGGGTGATGTAGGCAAAGTCAATACCCTTGATTTCCATACGCTTCATCAGCTCGCGGCTGAAGTGCAGGCTGGCGGTAGGCGCCGTAACAGCTCCTTCGTTGCGTGCAAAAATAGACTGGAAACGTTCGGCATCGTCCGGCTCTACGGGACGGTTGATGATACTGTGGGGCAGCGGCGTTTCGCCCAGCGCATAGAGCGCCTTCTTGAACTCATCGTGCGGACCGTCGTAAAGGAAACGAAGCGTACGCCCACGCGAAGTGGTGTTGTCGATAACCTCAGCCACCATGGAGTCGTCGTCACCGAAGTAGAGCTTATTGCCGATACGTATTTTACGGGCAGGATCCACCAGTACATCCCACAACCGGAGCTCTTCGTTCAACTCACGCAACAAGAACACTTCAATACGCGCACCGGTCTTTTCCTTGTTACCGTACAAGCGGGCAGGGAAAACCTTGGTGTCGTTGAAGATAAACACATCTTTGTCATCAAAATAGTCCAGAACATCCTTGAACATCTTGTGCTCAATCTCACCCGTCTTACGGTGCAACACCAACAGACGTGACTCGTCTCTGTACTTCGTGGGGTGCAAAGCTATCTTCTCTTCGGGAAGCTTGAATTTGAATTGCGACAGTTTCATAATTAGTTATGAGTTATAAGTTATTTATTATTTATATCAGTCTGTTTTAGTCATAAGAGGGTATGAGTTATCCGGCAGTATGCTACACTTCATAGCAAATAACTCATAACTTATAACTAAATATCTATCTCCTGCGCCTCTATCCACTCTTTAAAATCGAGGGGATTGAGGCAGTCTGCCAGCCGGACGTCGCCTACGCGGGTACGCTCCAGGGCGGTGAGGTGAGCGCCGCTCTGCAGGGCTTCGCCGATGTCACGTGCCAGGGCGCGGATATAGGTTCCTTTGCTGCATACTACGCGTACCTTTATCCACGGTTCGGCAATACCCAGCCCGTCGTCCAGCAGCTCTATCTCGTCGATGACGAGCAACTTGGGTTTCAGCTCTACCTCCTCTCCCTTGCGGGCAAGGTCGTAGGCACGTTTCCCGTTCACCATACATGCCGAGAAGGCGGGAGGCACTTGCTGTATCTCGCCGATGAACTTCTTCAGCGTCTCCTCCACCAGTCCGCGGGTGATGTGCTCCGTGGGATAGGTGGCATCTATCTCATGTTCCAGGTCGTAAGAGGGAGTGGTGGCACCCAACCGGATGGTGGCAACGTACTCCTTCGTGTGATACTGGAATTCCTCAATCCGTTTCGTGGCCTTGCCCGTACAGACTATCATCACCCCCGTAGCAAGCGGGTCGAGGGTACCGGCATGGCCTACTTTCAACTTCTTCTCCTTTATCCGCCGGCAGATGTGGTAACGCGCATGTCCCACAACCTTGAACGATGTCCATCCCAGCGGTTTATTGAAATAGAGGACTTCTCCTTCTTTAAAATTCATTGGCCTCTCCCCTAACCCCTCCCCGGTAGGGAGGGGGATAAAATGGTACAACTTAATATTTTTCTCTTATTGATTTCCGGAGTAATCAGTCTTTCCCCCCACACAAGGAGGGGACTTTAGCTTAATATGAGCGTTATGACACCGGCTATCGCGCAATAGATGGCAAAATAAATCAGCTTGCCCTTCTTCACAATATTTATCATCCACTTGCAGGCCAGGCAGCCCGAAACAAAAGCAGCCAGGAAACCTACCACCAGCGAAAGTGTCGGAATATCCCCTGCAACCGCCTCACCTTTCATCATCTTCATTCCATCCAGCAGTGCCTCGCCCAGGATGGGAGGCATCACCATCAGGAAAGAGAACTGTGCCAGCTTCGCCTTGTTGTCGCCCAGCAACAGACCGGTTGCAATGGTGCTGCCCGAACGGGAAAGCCCCGGAAGCACCGCGCATGCTTGTGCCAGACCGATGATAAAGGCATCCTTCATGCTGATGTTCTCCTTCTGCTTCGGCTTATAATAATAGGAGAAAGACAGCAGCAGAGCTGTCAGCAGCAGGCAGCAGCCCACAACGACCAGTCCCGAACCGAAAATGGCCTCTACTTCGTCCTTGAAAAATACCCCCACAATGCCGATAGGTATCATGGATACCAGTATATTGATGACGTAACGTGTCTCCTCGTTCATCTGCCACTTGAACAGTCCCTTGAAAATCCAGTCAATCTCTTTCCAGAGTATCACCAGCGTACTGAACACCGTAGCCACATGTACCACTATCGTAAAAGCAAGATTCTCCTCTCCCTCAATACCGAACAATGCCGAACCGATGGCGAGGTGTCCGCTACTGCTCACCGGCAGATATTCGGTCAGTCCTTGAATAAGCCCAAGGATAAGCGCTTCAAACCATTCCAATTTGTTTAAGTTTTTAAGTTCTTGAGTTGCCGGAGGGGCTGTCCGGAAGCTCTGTTACTACTTTCTTTCTGATTATTTTTCAGACGCAGATAACGCAGATGACACGGATTTCTAATATTCCAATCTGCGTCATCTGTGTAATCCGCGTCTGAAAGTTTACTCCTCTGCACGACAGCTTTTAGGCTTGCGCAGCACGGCATATATCATGAACACAAACCCCAGCAGGCAAACTACCGGAGCCACCTTGATGCGCCTCACACTAAAAATGTCCGGCTCAAAGGTCGTCGGGGTAGACACGGGGCCGGTCATCAGAAGAAAACCAATGATAACCACCGCCATTCCGATGCCAAGCAGGATAAAATTGGTCTTATCAAAAGCGAATTTCTCTTTACTCATCTATACATTTACTATTTTACTATTTACAATTTACTATTTGGAGGCTGCGATAACAGTACTTTCTCTCTATGCACTTCAAGGCGTTAAATATAATACAGTGTGCTTGCCTTCATCCTCAGATATTTGTTGATGGAAAGCAAAGCGCACAGCCACGTAATAAGTACACCGAACACCAGCACGGCACCCGACACCAGCACCATCACCTCGGGCGTAATCACCTTGACCAACTCCGGTTCGTAGGACACCAGCCAATAGGCGGCTCCCCACAGAATGCTGTCGGCTATGAAAGCGGCCAGCACACCTATCCAGAAATTGCGCCGCAGAAACGGACGACGGATGAATGCCCAGCTTGCTCCCACCAGCTTCATGGTGTGGATAAGGAAACGCTTGGAATATATAGCCAGACGGATGGTGTTGTTTATCAGCGCAAAGGAGATAAACGTCAGTATCACAGCCAGCCCCAGCAGCATCAAGCTGATATTCCTTATATTATCGTTCACGGCATCTATCAAGTCTTTCTGATAGAGCACTTCCTGGATATTGGTATTCTTTTTAATCAGTTTCTCTATTTTGGCGATGCTGTCCGAATTGGCATAGTCGGAATGCAGCTTGATTTCGATGGAGGCAGTGAAAGGATTGTAGCCGAGGAACTCTTGCGGGTCCGTACCCATCGCCTCAGTCTGCTCGCGGAGTGCCTGCTTCTTGGAAATGTATTCCGTCTGCTTCACAAAAGCCTCCTTGTCCAGCCTCTTCTGAAGCTTCAGGATGTCGCTCTCCTTCATGTCGTCACTGACAAGCACGGAGAAACTGATGTTCTCCTTGACGTACACGGAAAGATTATGAGCCGCGAGCACAAAGAATACGACCAGCCCCAACAGCAGTAACACCAGCGTCGTACTGATGCTGGACGTAATGAACTGCATGTCAAAATAGGATACCGAGTTATTCTTTGCTTTCATTATACCAATTATAAGTTACGAGTTACAAGCTACAAGTTATGTAAATCAGTCGCTATTAATCATTAATCCCTAATCCCTTTTCTCACCCTTTCTTCCTGAACACGTAAATCATGGAACTGCTGCGTTCCTTCTTCACCAACGCGCTGAACCAGGCCAGTGTACCGGTCACCATTCCCCGCAGGAAAGTACACGAGTGCCTCATGTGCTTTTCTGTCAGCATGGAGACGTAGAAGGCATCGAACGGCATGGGATGCCGCTCTGCCATGATGAAGCCATGCTTGGAACCGAATTGCTGGATGGTGCCCGGTGTGAAGTGCCACAAATGGCGGGGCACATCGTAGGCAGCCCAGTAAGCCCCGTATTTCTTTGCGTCGAAGGAGGAACAGTTGGGCACAGCTACAATCAGCACCCCCTTTTCAGTCAGCAGGGAGTGCAGGGTTTCCCACGTTTCGTTAAGGGGTTCCAGATGTTCCATGACATGCCATAGGGTGATGACGTCGAAACTGCCCGGTGCAAAATCTTTCAATGCCGTATGGGGTTTCACATCCAGATTGAAGTGTTCTTTGGCAAAGGCACGCGCCTGCGCACTCTTTTCCACAGCTTCCACCTGCCAGCCGCGACGCTGCATGGCATCGGCAAAGTAACCGGTCCCCGTACCCAAATCCAGCAGACGGCCCTCCTTGCGGTGTGCTTCACGGACCACAAGACGTGCCTTGCGTCCCAGCATATAGTTGCGCACCCAGTGGTACACGGAGTTCATCGCCCCCTTGCGGGTATCGGTATGTGAAATGTAATCAGGAGTTTCGTAGTAACGACCGATTTCAGCCTCCACGGGAAAGTCTTGCGTGAAAAGGAAACCGCAATCCCGGCAGCGGCACAAGTGGAACATTTCGCCCGAGGCATAATGGTCTACACATGTCAGGGCACGCTCCAAATGCGTTCCACCACATAACGGACAAGCTTTTATAGTGAGTTTATTCATCGAACGTTCTGCCAATAAGGAAGTGCAGCCCAAATGAAACAGACCACACTATACCTAAATTTGGTGCAAAATAACAAATAAAAAGTGATTTATAGGGCTTCCATTAAGGAGATTTAAGAAAACAAACGCTTACTCCGGCCAGCCGGCGGAACGAATGACCGACTGTTCGATATTAAGCGGACAACTGTCCGATAATGAACAGTTTTCGAAAGCATTTATTCATTGATTATCAACAACTTAAATATTTGGCATGGGAATTGACTATAATTAGGCGAAGGCGTTTGAGAAAAAGATTAGTTGGAATGCAACCTTTTAATCGGGAACAACGTCTAAAAGAAACAGAGTAAGTAACAACAATTAAAAATAAAGATTATGAAAACTACAAATTTATTCAAGGCAGTCGCATTCGTAGCAATGACTATCGTAAGCGTTATGAATACAGAAGTGAAAGCTCAGGAAAACAACTTCATCACCAATGAAGAAGTGAAAAACGAATTAGTAGTTGCCAAGACCATCTTTAAGCAAGACGGCGCACAACTTTACCGGCACATCCGTTATGAATACTCTTATGACGACCAGAAACGCCTGACCTGCAAGGAAGCCTCCAAGTGGGACGGTGCAAAAGATGAATGGATACCTTACTTTAAAATGACATACCAATATGGCAATGATGAAATCACCATGTCCTACGCACGTTGGAACGAGTCTCACAAGGCTTATGACAAAGACATGAAGAAAAGTGTGTATGAATTGAACGATGAAAACATGCCGGTAGCTTACAAACTCTACAACCAGGACGTTCCAAAGTCCGAATTGACCTTGGTAAGCTACAACAAGACCGACTACGTAGCGAATATTCTGGCCATGACAGAATAAAATTTAAAGTTTATAATATGGAAAAGCACGGACCGTGAGGTTCGTGCTTTTATTTTTATACCGATAGTGTCATCGAGACTGTACTCTGTCATATCCCGTCAGCCGGCTACCTCTTCTCCTTTCAGCGTAGCCGAACTGGATTCGGTAACCTTCACCATCACAAAATCGCCCACACGGTGCGTGCCACGGTCAAACACCACCACACGGTTCTGCTCCGTACGGCCGAACAACTGGTCGCGGCTGCGTTTGGAAACACCTTCCACCAGCACCTCGTACGTCTTGCCCACGCAACGGGCATTCGCCTCGGCAGAGAGACGGTTTTGCAAGGCGATGATTTCATTCAGACGGCGAATCTTCACCTCCTCGGGCACATCGTCCGGCAGATGCTTGGAAGCATGCGTACCGGGGCGTTCGCTGTACTTGAACATGAAGGCGGAATCGTATCCGCACTCCTCCATCAGCGAGAGGGAAAGCTGGTGGTCCTCCTCCGTCTCACTATGGAAACCGGAGAATATATCCGTAGATAAGCCACAATCGGGGATGATGCGGCGGATGGCTGCCACGCGGTCCATATACCACTCGCGGTCGTACTTGCGGTTCATCAGCTTCAGGATGCGGCTGCTCCCACTCTGTACCGGCAGGTGGATGTGCTTGCATACGTTGGGCATGTCGGCAATGACCTGGAGAGTTTCGTCGCTCATGTCTTTAGGGTGCGAGGTAGTGAAACGGATACGTACGCCCGGCGCTGCCTCTGCCACGGTGCGCAGCAGCATTGGGAAAGTAATCGTCTCTCCGTCCGGCTTCTCGAAGCGGTAGGAATTGACGTTCTGTCCCAGCAGGGTGACTTCCTTGTAACCCTTTGCCACGAGGTCGGCCACTTCATTGAGGATGCTTTCCACATCACGGCTACGCTCACGGCCACGGGTGTAGGGAACGATGCAGTAAGTACAGAAATTATTGCACCCACGCATGATGGAGACGAAGCCGGAGATGTGGTTTCCGCAAATGCGCGAGGGGATGACATCCCGATAGGTCTCTGTGGTGGAGAGCTCCACGTTCATTGCTTTCTCACCGGCCTCTACCGAGGCAATCAGTTCGGGCAGAGTAAGGTAGGCATCCGGCCCCACCACCAGGTCCACATGATGGTTGGTGATTAAGTCGTCCTTCACACGCTCTGCCATACAGCCCAGCACACCCACTATCAAGCCGCGTTTCTTCTTCTTGAGCGAGTGGAAGAACTCCAGACGGTTCAGAATCTTCTGCTCCGCATTGTCGCGGATGGAGCAGGTGTTCATAAACACTGCATCGGCTTCCTCCAGGGTGTCGGCCACCGAATATCCCGCCATCTGCATGACGGATGCAATCACTTCACTGTCGGCCACATTCATCTGGCAGCCGTAAGTCTCGATAAACAACTTCTTGTTGTCATCAGCAGTTGCAGATTTAAAGTCTGCTCCCGTTACTTTTTCCATAATCAGTTCGTTTAAAATCAGTTTATATCATAAGTTGGTATCTGTCATTCGGAGCGCAAAGATACTTCTTCCCTCCCAATAAACGGATGAAATGAAAGAAAAATGCCATTACAAGTTGTCAATCTGCGCCTTATCAGCTAATTTATGTTAAGAGAGCAAACATTTTCCGAGTGTTAATTTGGCATAGAGCAAATTAATTCACAAATTTGTGGAATGAAAGAAACATTAGATTTTTTCATAGTTAAGGTTTAGGTTAAAAAAATTAAGGGGAGCTGTGAAGCTGCCCTTTTTTATTACCAATTCCTTGGCTGTAATCAGATTAAATAATTAACTTTGCCCAAAAGCAAAGATAAGAGATAATTGCACTATCTTTGGGTGGAAAATCAAAAAGAATATGGAAGATGTCTTCAAGTTTCTGTTAGTTGCGGCTGTCATAGTAATCGGACTCGTCAAGCAGTTTAAGAAAGAAGCAAATAAAAATGCTGACAAGAGTCCCGATATACCTATGCCCGACGTTGACAACCCATTGCCCGAATACTGGGGCGGAGATACTTACGGAGGCTTTATTCCCAAAGGCCCCAAGCCGGCAGAAAAGCCCAAGCCGGTATCCAAACCGTCTGCCAAATCCAAGCACACTTCCATAAAGGCTTCCCCTCCCTCCCCGGCATCCCGTCCGCAGGAATCCGATGAAGTAACGTCCGAATACGGCATCCACTCGGCAGAAGAAGCGAGGAAAGCCATCATCTGGTCAGAAATACTTCAACGGAAATATTAAAGACAGTCGATAATTGCAGAACCAATTACGAGCCCCTTCAGAATCTTTACACGAAAAAATAACTATTTATATTATGGCACTCAATTACATTTCGGCAGCAGAAGCTGCGAGCCTGATTAAACATGGCTACAACATCGGCTTGAGCGGATTTACTCCCGCAGGAACAGCCAAAGCCGTTACGGCTGAATTAGCAAAAATCGCGGAAGCAGAACATGCAAAAGGAAACCCGTTCCAGATAGGTATCTTCACCGGTGCTTCTACCGGAGATTCCTGCGACGGTATCCTTTCACGCGCCAAAGCTATCCGCTACCGTGCTCCTTACACCACCAACGCCGATTTCCGCAAAGCCGTGAACAATGGCGAAATAGCCTACAACGACATCCATCTCTCACAGATGGCGCAGGAAGTACGCTATGGTTTCATGGGAAAAGTGAATGTTGCTATCATCGAGGCATGTGAAGTTACTCCCGACGGTAAAATCTACCTGACGGCTGCCGGCGGTATCGCTCCGACTGTCTGCCGCCTGGCCGACCAGATTATCGTGGAACTGAATGCCGCCCACAGCAAGAGTGCCATGGGTCTGCACGACGTCTACGAACCCCTCGACCCTCCTTGCCGCCGCGAAATCCCCATCTACAAACCGAGTGACCGTATCGGCCTGCCCTACATCCAGGTAGACCCGAAAAAGATTGTCGGCGTAGTGGAGACTAACTGGCCGGACGAGGCACGTTCGTTTGCCGCCGCCGACCCGCTGACCGACAAAATCGGACAGAACGTGGCCGACTTCCTTGCCGCCGACATGAAACGCGGAATCATTCCGCCTACCTTCCTGCCGCTGCAATCTGGTGTGGGCAACATTGCCAATGCCGTACTGGGTGCTTTGGGACGTGACAAGACCATCCCGCCGTTTGAAATGTACACAGAAGTTATCCAGAACTCCGTTATCGGACTTATCCGCGAAGGCCGCGTGAAATTCGGAAGCGCCTGCTCACTGACCGTAACGAACGACTGCCTGGAAGGCATCTACCAGGATATGGACTTCTTCCGCGACAAGCTGGTGCTCCGTCCGTCGGAAATCTCCAACAGCCCGGAAGTGGTGCGCCGACTCGGTGTTATCTCCATCAACACCGCCATCGAAGCCGACATCTACGGCAACGTGAACTCCACGCACATCGGCGGTACGAAGATGATGAACGGTATCGGTGGAAGCGGTGACTTCACCCGCAATGCCTATATCTCCATCTTCACCTGTCCGTCCGTTGCCAAGGAAGGTAAAATCTCGGCTATCGTGCCGATGGTTTCGCACATGGACCACACGGAGCATGACGTCAACATCATCATCACCGAACAAGGTGTGGCCGACCTCCGCGGCAAGAGTCCGAAAGAACGTGCACAAGCCATCATCGAAAACTGTGTTCATCCGGACTACAAGAACATTCTGTGGGATTACCTGAAACTGACCGACGGCAAGTCACAGACTCCCCATGCCCTGCGCGCCGCACTGGCTATGCACGCTGAGCTGGCCAAAAGTGGAGACATGAAGAATGTAGACTGGGCACAGTATAAATAAACTGCTCCCTAAAAAGGCGGAGAAAAACCGCCCGAAAGATATACCGCGTTGCATGTATATTTCCGGTTTGCTGGATCTATATATGCAACGCGTTGCATATATAGATGGAACACGCTGCATCTATAGATCCAACAACAAGCTATTTCAGTACCTACTACATCCCTGCATCAATTCCTGGCAAAACCTCCTTCTTACCGGTAAACTCACTATCTTTTGCTTCAGTTTCCTTTTCAGTTTCTTCAATCGATCTCTCACCGAGCCAACACTTATCGTTCGCATTGAGTGAAAAACTGCAATAATTTGTCTAGAGAAATACTTGCCTCCATTTAATCCCTCCTATTCATTGAAAGCGGGCTGCCCCGGAATCACTTCCCAGACAGCCCTTCCTTCACATTTAAAATGAAGATGCAGAGAGAGTAGTATGATGACACTCTATTCCTGACCTCCCCCTAACGCCTTGTAGAGGTTAATCAGGCTTTGTATTTCAGAAAATCGATTTGCCGTCTGTGCCAGTTGTGCGTTGAGCAATGTCTGCCGGGCGGTAAGCACCTCCAGATAGGTGGTGTTGCCATGCTCCATCAGCAGGGAAGTGCTGCGGGCAGCTGTCTGCAAGGAAGCTACCTGCTTGTCCAGCAGTTCGCTTTTGGATAGGCTTGTCTGCCAGGCAGTCAAGGCATCGTTCACCTCGCTGCCTGCATTCAGCAATGTCTGCTGGAAGGCAAGGGAAGCCTCCTCCTGCTGGGCACGGGCTATGCGGTACTGTGCAATGACCTGCCCGCGGGCAAAGAGCGGCTGCGTCAGCGAACCCACTGCCGAAGCCAGGAACTTGCCGGGATTCACAATCATTGAACCGGCAGAATTGGTCCAGCCCGCACTCCCGCCCAGCGTGATGGAGGGATAGAAGGCAGAGCGCGCCGCATTGGTGCCGTAGAACGCCGCTTCCAGTGTCCGCTCAGCCGAACGGACATCAGGACGGCAGGAAAGCATCTGAACAGGAATCCCTATAGAAAAGCCCACGGGGAACTGCTGCTCTGCCAGCACACCGCGCTCGTAATGACGGGGCGTCTCTGCCAGCAACAGCGCAAGGCTGTTCTCCACCTGGTTTATCTGTTCTTCCAAATCGAGCACGGAAGTCTGCACCTGATAGTACGTGGCCTCCATCTGCGACACGGCGGATTCGTTCGCCATGCCCGCATTCATCAGGGCACGGGTGGAAGCAACGGTTTCCCGCCACGTCTCTTCGGTCTGCCTGGAGATGGCAAGCTGCTGGTCCAGCATCAGCAGGGTATAGTAAGTATTGGCTATCCCGGCAATGAGCTGGGTACGCACGGCCTGGCGATAGTCCTGACTCTGCGCATAGAGCGCCTTCGACTGTTTCTTGGCATTGCGCATGCGGCCGAAAATATCCAGCTCCCAACTGGCAGTGACGGGCAGCGAATAGGTCTGTGTGGCCTTGCGGCTGTCAAAGCTGCTCACCGTGCCCTGCGGCGCAAGGGCAAAGGAGGGCAGGAAGGCAAGCTTTGCGGACAGCAGGGTAGCTTCGGCTTCCTCCACGCGGAGCTGTGCCGACTGGTAGTCGGTATTGTTCTGCAACCCTTGTCCGATGAGTGCCTGCAGATGTGGGTCGGTGAAAAGCTCGTGCCAGTCCATGCCGCCCAGGCCAAGGTCCAGGCTGTCTTCGGTGGCAGCCGGAGAACCGGCGAGGCTCTCCGTAAAAGCTGCCATTTCTTCCCCATAGAGGCCGTCGGGGACCTCGGTAGCGGGTTTGTATTTGGTGTACACGCCGCAACTGCTGAACAGCAAACCGGCGGCGGACAATAGGATGATATGTTTCTTCATTTTTTCCAATCTGTTTTTTTATTCCGTTTCCTCTGCATAAACTCAATTCTTCGCCCGTTCGGCCTCACTTTTCTGCTTTTCGAGCAATACCTGCACATCGGCTTCCTCCTCCATCGGCGGACGGATTTTCTCCTGCAGATACTCGAAAATGATGTAGAACACCGGAACGACGAAAAGCAATGCCAATGTTCCTACAAGCATACCGCCTACTACACCCGTACCCAGCGAAGAGTTGCCGTTGGCGCCCGCACCGCTGGAGAACATCAACGGAAGCATACCGAATATCATCGTCAGTACCGTCATCAGGATAGGACGCAGGCGGACCTGGGCAGCCGAGTAAGCCGATTCCACAATGCCCATTCCCTTGCGGCGGCGCTCGATGGCATACTCCGTAATCAGAATGGCTGTCTTGGCAAGCAGACCAATCAACATAATCACACCCGTCTGCAGATAGATGTTGTTTTCCAATCCCAGTACTTTGGCAAAGAGGAACGAACCCATCAGCCCGAACGGTACGGAGAAGATGACCGCAAACGGCACCAGGAAGCTCTCGTAGAGACATGCCAGAATGAGATAGATGAGGAAGATACACACGGCATAGATAAAGACCGTCTGCGCACCACCGGTGCTGGCTTCCTCGCGTGCCATGCCACCGTACTCGTAACCGTAGCCCAACGGCAATGTCTGTTCCGCCACTTCCTCAATCACTTTCTGCACTTCGCCGGAGGAATATCCTTCTGCCGGATTCACGTTGGCAGAGATGGCACTATACAGATTGAAGCGGTTGGCCGTCTCCGGACCAAGCACCCGGTTCAATGTCACAAACTGACTGACCGGAGCCATCTCCGCACCGTTGCGTACAAACATATTGCTCAACGCCTGCTCGTCCAGACGATATTCGGGCGATGCCTGCATCATGACGCGGTACACCTTACCGAACTGGTTGTAGTTGGAGATATAAGCTCCACCGCAATAACTGCCCAACGCATCGAGCACCGCACTCGGCGAGATGCCTGCACGCTTGCACTTGGCCGCATCCACATCTACCGATACCTGCGGGAAGTTCATGGCATAAGAGGTATACGCCATCGCCACTTCGGGCCGCTGGTTCAAGGCACCCAAGAACTGCATCACCGACTCGTAGAACACCGTTCTGTCACCGCCCGTCCTGTCCTGCAGGTTCAGCTCAAGGGAGTTACCCATACCGTAGCCCGGAATCATACCCGGCTGGAAGCTGAATATCTGTGCCTCCTTCACACCGTAGAACTGGGCATTGAGGCGTGCCACCACAGCATCGGACGTGTGTTCGCTTCCCTTTCGCTCACTCCAGTCCTTCAGACGAATGATGATGGTACCGTAGGAAGTTCCCTGGCCGGACATCAGCCCGTAGCCTGCCACCTTAGAATAGTGCTCTATCTCAGGGGTATGTTTCAAAATGTCCTCCAGCTTGTCCATCACCTTCGTGGTTTCTTCCAGTGTGCTGCCCGGCGAGGTGCTGACGTTCACCATGATGACACCCTGGTCCTCCTGCGGCACAAGCCCCGTCTTGGTGGTACTCATCAAGTAGACCAGCAGCACGATGGCGGCTACCAATGAAGTCCATACCATCCAACGGTGGCGGATGAAGAACATGACACCTTTCTTATACTTGCCCAGCACGGCGTTGAACGAAGCATTGTATGCCGCACGTACCCGTCCGTTGATGCTCTTCGCACTCTTCGTACCGTCCGACGGACGCATCATGATGGCACACAAGGCGGGACAAAGCGTCAATGCCGAAATCATGGAGATGCCCACTGCCGTTGCCATCGTAATGCCGAACTGCGTATAAAACACACCCGAAGTACCACCCATAAACGTCACGGGGATAAACACCGCCATGAACACGCAGGTACAAGAGATGATAGCCATCGTCACATCGCCCATCGCATCCTTCGTGGCAAGGTAGGGAGACTTATATCCGGCGTCGAACTTGGACTGCACAGCCTCCACCACCACGATGGCATCGTCCACCACCGTACCGATGGCAAGCACCAGCGCAAACAGCGTCAGGATGTTGAGACTGAACCCCGCAGCCACCAGGCAGGCAAACGTACCGACCAGCGACACGATGATGGAGATGGACGGTATAAGCGTACTCTTGAGGTCCTGCAAGAAGAAGTACACTACCAGAATCACCAGGATAATGGCAATGACCAGCGTCTCCACCACATTGTGTATGGAAGCGAAGAGGAAGTCGTTGGAGCTCATCATCGTCACAAACTCCGTCCCTTCGGGCAGGCTCTTCCTCATCTCGTCTATCTGTGCGGTAATCTGCTTGTTGACGGCGGTTGCGTTGGAGCCTGCCGTCTGGAACATCATGAAAAGTACAGCCGGCTTGCTGTCCATCTCACTGCGGAAACTGTAAGTCAGCGTGCCCAACGCCACATCCGCCACGTCCTTCAGACGGAGCACGGAACCGTCGCTCTGCGAACGGACCACCGTGTTCTGGAATTCCTCCACACTCTTCAGGCGTCCGCGATATTTCATCGTAAACTGGAATACGTTCTTTGAATTTTCGCCCAGCGAACCGGTGGGCGCTTCGATGTTCTGCTCGCCCAATACGGCAGTCACATCCGAGGGAACCAGTCCATACTGCGCCATCCGTTCCGGTTTCAGCCAGATACGCATACTGTAAGTATCGCCCAGCTCCATTACATCACCCACACCCTCGATACGCTTGATTTGCGGAATCACGTTGATGTCGAGGTAATTGGCAAGGAAGGTCTGGTCGTAGCGTCCGTCGGTGCTTACCAAAGCACCGATTTGCAGGAAGCTGGTCTGTCGCTTCTGGGTAGTCACACCGATTTTCGTTACTTCGGCAGGCAGCAGTCCCTGCGCTTTGGATACGCGGTTCTGTACGTTCACCGCAGCCATGTCGGGGTCCGTGCCCTGCTTGAAGTAGACCTGTATGGTGGCAGAACCGGCATTGGTGGCGGTAGAGCTGATGTACATCATGTTCTCCACACCGTTGATACTCTCTTCCAACGGCATGATGACACTGTTCAGTACGGCTTCGGCATCGGCACCGGTGTAGTTGGCGCTGACGTACACCGTGGGAGGTGCAATATCAGGATACTGTTCCACCGGCAGCGTAAAGAGCGAGATAAGCCCTATCACCAGAATCAGTACGGAGATGGAGATAGCCATCACCGGCCGCTTTATAAATATATTTCCTTTCATCTTAATGGGTCATTGATAGTTGATAAATAGCAGTTCATCATTTCACTTGCGTCCCTTCGCGCAGCAGTCCGGCACCGGTGGATACAATCTCGTCGCCGACTTCCAGTCCGTCCAGCACTACGTATTCGCGTCCGTCATTTATTCCGGCCACGGTAATCAAGGCGGAAACGGCTTTGCCATCCACTACCTTATATACCACCGTCTTGTCCTGCAACTGCACGGTGGCCTCTTGCGGAATCACAATACAGTTCTTATAAGTGGTAGGCACCACCACCGTGCCCGACGCCCCACTGTGGAGCAGGCGCGATTCATTGGGAAATACCACACGTGCCACTACCGTACCCGTCTGACGGTCAATGACGCCACTGATGGACTCGATGGTTCCTTTCTTGTCATAGACGGAATTGTCGTTCAGTCTCAGTTCCGCTTGAGGCATGTTCTTCAATGCCTCGTCCATGCTGCCGTACTGGCGTATCAGGGCGAGCAACTGGTTCTCGGTCATGGAAAAGTAAACGTACATGTCGCTGTTGTCACTGACCGTTGTCAGCGGTTGCGGCAAGCTGGGGCTGACCAATGCCCCTGCACGGTAGGGCAATGCCCCCACCACCCCGTCGCTGGGACTCTTCACTTCCGTATAGGAGAGGTTGTTGCGTGCGCTTATCTCCTGGGCCTCGGCCTGCGAGAGTTGCGCCTTGGCGGTAAGGTAGCTGTTTTCGGCAGTCTTCAGGCTGAATTCCGAAACCACTTTCTGCGCATACAGTTCCTTGTTGCTGTTATAAGTCAGTTCGGCAGTAGCCAGTGCGGCACGTGCCGCTTCCACATTGGCAACGGCCGTTTTGAGTGCAGCCTTGTAGGGAACCTGGTCGATGATGAAAAGCAGTTGTCCCCGGCGCACCTTCTGCCCCTCGGTCACACACAACTTCTCGATGGTACCCGACACTTGCGGATAGATATCTATGTCCTGCCGTCCGCGTATCGTTGCTGAGTACGAAGTGGAAAGCTCTTTGTCCGTCGCCTCCACTTTCATGGTAGCATAAGAAGGTTTCATTCCGGAAGCATCCGATGCCTGCTTGCAAGATGCCAAACACATTGTACAACCGACAATCCCTATCAGCCGTATCCATTTCCTGTTCAATGTAATCATACTTTTTCTCATTGTCTTTTTGTTAAAACTGGTGGCAAAAGTAGGAGAAAGGAACAACGCCATAATGACCAATTACACTCCAAAGATGTTCCTTTTTCGACATTCATCTTTTTTAAGGCTAATGAATTGTCTATAAATGACATATAGAACAAGAAAGCCGCATAATGGAACATCCCATATTTCCCATTATTCACCAACTTTGCAAAACGAAAAAGGAAGAATATGGAGAAAGGGAACATAAAAATCGTAGAAATCGCGGACTTTAAAAACAGCGAACATGTCCTTGACTATGTAGACAATGACTTTGTCATAATCAACAGTCTGGAGGGAAGCCCCTACAATGAAGATACAATAAGATTGGGATGCTTCCTTATCGCTATCTGTCTAGAAGGCTGCATCCAGTTGGACGTCAACTACAAAACCTACCAACTGGAAGCAGGCGACTTACTGCTCGGCCTTCCCAATACCATTATCAGCCACGCGATGGTAAGCCCGAAGCACAAGATAAGGCTTGCCGCATTCTCCACACAGTTCCTACAACGCGTGGTCAAGATGGAGAAGGATACATGGAATACCGTTATGCATATCCACAACAATCCCATAAAGTCTGTCGGGGAGGAAGGGGACAAGGAAATCTTCAAATTCTACCGAGAACTGCTTATGGCAAAGATAAACGACGAGCCTCATCACTATCACAGGGAAGTGATGCAATACTTGTTTTCTGCCATTTTCTGTGAGATGTTGGGACACCTCAACAAAGAAGTGAACCCTTCAGAAATGACAGTCGATACAAAAGAAAGCATCAAACAGTCCGACTATATCCTGCGTAAGTTTATAGAGATGTTGTCCAAAGACAACGGCATACACCGTTCTGTAGGATATTATGCCGATGCACTCTGCTATAGTCCCAAACACTTTTCGAAGGTCATCAAGCAGGCATGCGGACGTACACCGCTGGACTTGATTAACGAAAGTGCCATCGAGCACATCAAGTACCGGCTGAAGCATTCGGACAAGTCCATCAAGGAGATTGCAGAAGAATTTAATTTCCCCAACCAGTCTTTCTTCGGGAAGTATGTGAAGTCTTATCTGGGTATGTCTCCGGCACGCTACCGCAATACGAAAGAGGAATGATTTCCCCTACTCTTGGGGCTCACTCCGTAAAGGTCTGCATTAGGAAGCTAAACCTTAACTTTACGACGCTAAAGGTCAACTTTACGATGGCTAAACCTCAACGTATCACTTCATCACACACCGCATCCTGGAAAGCGCGTGCTTCCCTGCCCGACAGTGCATTCTGGTTCATGATGGCAAAGGCTATCTCGTGTCCGTTGCGGGCTTTAAGGTAGCCGGCCAGACAGTTGATGGCGGTAAAGGAACCCGTCTTGGCATGTACATTTCTGTGGGAAAGGGTGCCTTTCTTCATGCGGAACTCCAGTGTACCGTCCACGCCGCCAATGGGCAAAGCCTTATAAAGTTTCTGGAAAACATCCGTACGCGAGTAGGCATATCGCAGGAAAGAAACCAAGAGTTCCGGTGAAATGTAGTTGTAATTGGAAAGGCCGCAACCATCTGCCAGATTATACCTATCGGGGTTATATCCCATCTCTTTTATCAGCATGCGGATGGCAGAAAGCCCGTCCTCGGCAGAGACACGCTTCTTTCCGCTGCTCTGCACACCCAACCGGCAGAGCATGGCTTCGGCATTGAGATTATCGCTCTCCTTCATTATCTGTTTCACCACATCCTGCACGGAAGTTTCATAGGAAGCCATCCGTACGGAGAGGCTGTCTTGCCGGAACTCACCGAAGAGGTAAGAGACTTCCGCTTCTGCCGCCGGAATGCACCGGATGCCCCGTGCCTGCAACCGTTCCATAAAGGTATGCATGAAGAAGTCCTGCGAAGAAAATATATTGACCGTACCTGCACGGCGGGCATCGACGTTGCCCGTCACGGTGATGTTGTTCCCGTTCACCAGCCAGTCGCGCGACACACGGAAACGTCCGGCAGAAGGGGTACGGCTTTGGGTCTTGTTCGTCAGTGTATAATAGGAAGAGGCGGGAGTGCATTCAAGGCGTGCGCTGTCGCCCCGTTCGCCGGGTGTGGCGGTAACCTTCACCACTCCTTTATTCAGCATCAGCGGTGAGAGGTAGGGCTGGAAGGAATAGGGAGTATCATCCCACAACCAGCCGCTGCCCCAGTACAAGGAGTCTTTCATGGAGACATCTCCATACACCTTGCCTTTGATGACAGAGAAGGGGAAACGGGCCACGGCAGCCACCAGGGAATCCAATGCCTCTTCATCAAACTCCGGGTCGTAACCGCCTATCACATACATATCCCCCTGCAAGGTATCGCGCTCAATGGTTCCCTGATACCACACTTCCGTACGGAACGGCTCGTCGGCTTCGGGACGGGAAAGGGCGGTAATGGTGGTCAGCAGCTTCATGGTGGAAGCGGGACGGGAAAGCTTGTCCGCCTGATAGCCGTACAAGGGCTTTCCGGCAGTCAGGTCATAGACCGAAATGGCCACATTAGAGCCTACGGGAAGTTTGTGTTCTATCAACGCATCAATCCGCGCAGAGAGCGGCTTCACCGGAGTTACCGTCTCTTGGGACCACAATGGGAGCAGGCAGACGGATAAAATTAACAGCAACAATATCCTTTTCATAAATATATTTATCTTTAAAGGCAAAAGTACGACAATCTTACAAATGAACAACAACGAGGTAGTCTTTTCATAAATTATATCCAGCCATCCATCTTAATATTCCTTTAAAAATACTACTTTTGCATAGATTGCATAGGCAAAATCTCCCAGTTACTATCACTCTAAAATTGATGTACCATGAAACTACAACTTACAATTGCCAGCTTTACAATATGCCTCCTTTTCTCCCCCATGCTTCGGGCACAAGAATCTCCGCGCATTGTCAGTTATGACTTAACCGTACAGATTGATGTACCGAACCGACAAGTCGAAGTTGGCGGTTCGTTTGAAGTCGATTTCCATGACAGTGACTCAATCTCGTTAGTACTATGGCGCCATGCCCGTATCGACACACTACGCCACAGCAGCCGGGAGATAACCTACCGTTTCGATACGCTTGCCCCAGCACCTGCCCAATTCATTCCCGACGGACGGACCTTGACCCTCTACCGGCCGGCAGGAGCCGATGACCGCTGCCGCATAAATACCCGTTACACACTCTACATGCAGGAAGTGCAGGGCCCTGCAAAATCATTCAATGACCATTGGATTGAACTTGGTTACTATACGGGATGGTATCCTGTCTGCAACGGTAACCGGGCAGATTATTCGCACTTACGAATCGGCATCACTGACGGTTATACGGTGAGCGGCTCAGGTATTATTTCCCATACAGAAGAAGGGATGTGGGAAATGGAGCAACCTTGGGAGAATTTCGACAATGTTATCCTGGCTTCACCCATGCTGAAAAGCCGCCGCATCAATGATAACGGAACTACCATTGAACTTATCTATACAGACTTCCCGGATACCGGTGCAGACTCGGCACTTCAATGTTGCCACAATGCCTTGAAATTCTTCCGACGCCTTTATAAAATTGCGGGAGATGAGGATATTTACATGAAATTCCTGCTTTCAGCTTCCGGCACCTCAGGAGGGTACAGCCGTAAAAATTTCATTATGCTCAGTTCCCGAACATTCAATGAATATGTACTCAAGAACACCGCCCACGAAATCGGCCACTTCTGGTGGAACAAGGCTCCGGTGGAATCTTGGCACGACTGGCTGAACGAATCTTTTGCCGAATTCAGTGCTTTGCAATACATACGCCACGCCCGCGGCGAAAAAGCCTATGCCGCTTACATCGACGCCTACCGTAAGGAAACACGCCATATCCGTCCTATCTGGGGTATTGACCGCAACGACCGCGAAGCGCATCTTGCCCTCTATAGGAAAGGGTCAGTACTACTCGCCGACCTGCTTGTCCGAGTGGGTGAAGAACCTTTCTTCAACTTTCTGGCAGGTGTCATCCAAGCCCATATAACAGACACATCGGCTTTCCTGGATTTTGCGGAAAGCCGATTGGGACGTAAAAACCGGGACTGGATTGAAAAGCGGTTAAAAGAATAAACACCTGATTATTCTTCAACTGTTCCTTTCGCCACCGGCTTCTCAAAATGAGTGCCGCACTTCCTGCATACATACTCCCAATGCTCAGTGCCCGGAGGTGCGGCCGACAATGCCGCAATAACAGCAGCCACCACAGCACGCACCCGATGGCTCTTCTTCAGCACAAACTTAATCTCATCCGAACCGCAATGGGGGCAGTACCTCAACTGTTCCGGAATCATCTGGTTCCGTTCAAGCAGACGGAGGGCATTGTCATATTCGTCCTCATAGACAAATATATCCACTCCCGTGACATCACGGACATATCCGCGCATCACGGAAGACATGTTTTCATTATGCAAAACAGACGCAATGCCCTCATTCTTCAAGGCACCCTGAATAACATGTGCCTGAAAGGCATCGTCGCAGGTGATTAGCTTTACGGTTTTCATCTTTTATGTTTATATGAAACAATAGTCATGGGTTCTACAATGCCTCCTTGAATATCTCTCCCACCGTGGGGTGCGGAAAGACAATCTTCTTCCATTCATCGGCAGTAAGTTTCAGTTCAATAGCCATGCCTGCCAGCGTGATGATTTCCGAAGCGGGATTACCCAAGACATGTGCCCCCAATACGGTATCGTCACTGCCCAACAGTAACTTGCAGACGCCATTCACTCCTTCATTCTCTGCTACAAAGCGACCACTGTACGCCATCGGCAGCTTCACGGCACGATAGGCAACGCCTCTCTTCTGCAGGGATTCTTCTGTCTCGCCCACACCGGCTATTTCGGGATTGGTATATACCACGCCGGGGATGGCACGGTAGCTCATGGCATCCTTCTTGCCAATGATGGAATGTATGGCTACTTCTGCCTCGCGGACGGCTGTATGCGCCAGCAAGGAATATCCCGTCAAGTCGCCGCAAGCATATACTCCGGGAACTGAAGTCTGCATCTGTCCGTTGACAAAGACATTTCCGCGCTCCGTTCTTTCCAAGCCCAGATTCTCCAATCCGAAGCCTTTCATTACCGGACGGCGCCCGACACTCATCAGAAGCCGTTCGGCAACGACGGAACCGGGACCGTCGGCTGTTTCATAATTCACCTGGATAAGGGAAGAAGCTTCGGCAGTATCCGGCATGACAGACACTACTTTTGCACTCAGCATGAACTTGATTCCCCGCTTGGCGTACTCTGCACGGAGCATACCCGCCAGCTCTCGGTCCATACCGCCTCCCAGTATCTCGTCCAGCATCTCGACGACGGTTACCTGCACTCCCAGGCTGTTGAAGAAAGAAGCGAACTCCATACCGATGACACCGCCGCCGATGATGGCAAGCGAAGCGGGCAGTTCCTTGTTATCCAGTGCATCACGATGAGTCCAATAGGACACTTTGTCTATGCCGGGAATGGCAGGGACAAAGGTTTCGGAACCGGTGCAGAGCAGCAGGTTCTCGCATTCGTAGGTTTCTCCGCCGCACTCCACATGATTCTTGTCCGTCACTGTGGCCTCTCCGCTGACAATCGTCACACCATGGGCAGTCAGCTTTCCTTTGACTCCCAATACCAGCTTGCGCACTACCTTCTGCTTGCGGGCAATAATCTTGGGCAAATCGAACGATACTTCGGGCACACTGACCGCATACTTTGCAGCATGGCGGGCTCCGTCATAGGTCTTGGCCGAATACAACAAGGTCTTGGTAGGGATACACCCTTCATTCAGGCACACTCCACCGAGACTCTGCTTCTCAAATAGTACGACACTCAATCCTGCTTTTCCGGCAGCTTCGGCAGCAGTATATCCCGCAGGACCTCCACCGATAATGGCAACTTGGTATTTCATGGAATTAATGGTTAGTGGTTAATGATTAGCGATAATTTGTGCGCAAGTTAATAAAACCCGTATTATCCGGCAAAAAAGAGTACTTCTTTCTTTCGGAGAATACAGCGTAAAGAGGAAATAATTATCTTTGTCGTGCAGCATTTACAAAGAATGCCACGTCCAATGGACATAATCAAATAATAACCAACATGAAAACGACTGACTTATTCCAATCCATCCTTTTGTTCGCTCTTTTCCTTTGCGGCCTGACGGCTTGCAATGATAGCGATGAAATCCGCCTCTCGCCCTTTCAGGAAACTACCGTGAAGGGCGAAGCCTCTACCCTGCAGATAGACCTAACACGCGGCGACTGGCGCATAACCTCCATCACCACCCCATGGGGAGACCTCATGATGGATGGCAACAAGCTCCCACAACTGGAAGGTACGGGAAGCCTGCATTATAAATGGTGGGACTTGGAACGGGACACCGACAGCCATCTCATCCTGCACTTTAAAGACAACTTTGACTTAGGTGAATCCCGTAGCCTCATCATCAACCTTGAGATGAAAACGGGACTCTACAAGGAACAAATCATCATACACCAAGAACCGTGCACTAACTTCTATCAGATAGAGTCCATCGAATACAGCGTGGAAGAAGGTGACGGAGTGAAAGAAGCCGGAACAGGACCTGATAAGAGTACCTATAAAAATGAAAATCTGGGAAACACAACCGACAAGCATGACTACTATCCATTCATCAATAAATGGACAGAATACGCATTCATACCCGATGGGCACTCTGATGAAACCTTCAAAAGCATAGACCCGGAGAAACGTAGCATCTATCTGCCCAACCACATAGAAGACGGAAAAATAATCATGGGACAACAACTGTTATTCTTCATCAACCAAGGCAAGTATTACAAAGAAGACGAACTGAGATATAAACATTTTGAAGTAGACATAGTAGGTATGAAATGGAACATATACACTTCAACCATCTACTACAAACGGCTTCAAGTGACATTCACCGCCACTCTTTCACGTCCCGGTAGCGATACAAAGAAGGTACTCAAGGGTAAATTCATGCAGAGATACCCTTATGACTGCTCGGAAATACATCACGAAGTAAAGGATTCTTTAGAAGATTAGAGTCCGGTGTCTGTCAGACAAGACTCCACCTCCTCCCTGCTCAATGCCGGAGCTTGCCCATCGGCAAGCTTGCGGCATACCAACCGACCGGCCGCCAGCGCTTCCACCTTTGTTGCAAATGGCAGGCGACCGCTCAAAGCAGGTATAAAAGGTTGATATATCAGGGTATCGGCTCCATGCAGCACCACGTAGCCGTAACCGCCTTCCACCTCCATCACCCGGCATTTCAACTCATTGCCACCGCCGGCAGTATGACCCGAACAGCAAGAAAGGCATACCGCCATCACAGCCGGTACACCTATCTTTATCATAATAAACATCAGCTTCATAAGTTCCGTTCAGTTATGGGGCGAATCAGACTTCCTCTTCCTCATCGGGTAGAAGTTCGTACACATCATCAAAGTAGCTGGTACCACTTGTTCCCGTCAGCACAAAACCACGTTCGCCGGTAGAGAAACCAACGGCAGCCCTGCGCGAAGAAGCACCGGAAGGATAATTATGTACATCTGTAATGGGGGTAAAGTCGTCATCGGAATCGCCGTACCATAAGTCCTTGTCAGGGTCGTACAGCCAGTAGTCGCTGCTCAAGGAAGTGCTGTTACGTATTCCCGTAGCCACAAATCCCCTTCCACCGATGACGAAGGATACGGCTTCGGACCGTGTGATGGCGTAGTCATCGTCATAGTCATTGTCGGAGTCCGTATCGGCAATGTCACGCAACTGGGTCCAGTTGCTTCCGTCGAACTTCCAGAAATCCACCAGATCGGTACTGTTGTTTCGCCCGCAACAGATGTAGGCCACCTCATCGATGACGAATGCCGTACCGAAGTAGCGCTTCTCGCCTCCATACCCGCTCACCGCTTCCCATTGCGAACCTTCGGCGCCATTGGGGTTGAAACGGTAGAAGTCCATCTTGTAGGCACTCTCGCTGCCGGTAGCGTCGCTGTTGCAGCCCGTACCGACATAGCCATATCCGCCTATACTGAAAGCCAGGGCACCATCGCGTACTCCACCTTTGAAGTCGTCTTTCCGTGTCCAGGTATCCGTGGCAGGGTCATACTCCCAGGTATCTGCTACACAGTAGGACGAGGAGCCGTCCTTTACGGAACCGGTCGTAATGTATCCCTTGCCATTCACGGCAAAGCCCACGGCAGCCTTGCGCCCGGCAACGGGCATGTCGGCACACTGCGTCCAGCTGTTCCGGCTCATGTCATACTCCCAAAGGTCGTTCAGGTAATCCTTGTTCGCTCCGTAGAAGCCGCCACACAAATATCCATAATTGCCGATGGTGAAGCCGGAGGCATAAGCGCGGTACACACCGTTATAGCTGGCTTTCTTCATCCACTGCCCCTGAGTGTATTCATCCTCGTCCGTACAACTGCCGGCAATGCACACGATGGCCAGCAACATTATTCCTACCAATAGTCTGTTCATTGTTTATTGTTTTTTTAATGATTAAGCTTTATACTTCCCACTTTCCAAAACAAGAAGCTGCGGGAGGTCCTTTTTGTCTGTCCGCAAAAGTAAACCACCGCAACCACACCGACAAAAATAACCGACGAACAGTCCGAAATTCCCGTTAAACGCCTTTACCGATAAAAACCGTCCGAACGCCGATTTTTGTAGGAAGATATAAAAGTTTTGCCTTTCCTTTGCCGCCAACTAAAAGAACAGAAATGAAGAAGTCATTGTACAGCTTATTCGCAGTCCTCGCTATCTTCTGCGCCTGCCAGGACGAGAACTCGCAGCTTGGAAAGAGCCTCGTGGAAAGCTCCTTCTATAATGTATACGCAGACACCTGCTCGGTAGACATCAGCACCATCCTGCTAGACTCCATAGAGACCCGGGGCGACAGCATCTGCCAGCTAGGACATTACCGGAGCAGCGCCTGGGGAGAAGTATCCGCCACCTACTATGCCGAATACTCCACGTCCGACTTCACCCCCAACACAGACTATACCTATACCCTCGACTCCCTCGTACTGCGAATGATACCTTCGGGCCATTTCTGGGGAGATACCCTGACGCAACAGCGCATCTCCATCTACCGGCTGAAAAAACCTATCGTGCTGGACAACGACGAGGACCTTTACAACAGCACCGTACTCCCGACGGAAGATACCCCGCTCTTCAGCTTTACCTTCACCCCCTGCCCGGGGCGAAAGAAGGAAGTAAGCGTCCGCCTGCCCGACTCATGGGGACAGCAACTGCTGAATGACCTCGTGGCCCAGGACGACAACTTCGATACCCAAGACAAGTTCAAGAAGAAATTCCCCGGACTGGTCTTTGTTCCCGAAAACGACGGGCAGTGTATCACCGGATTCATGGTGAATGATTCTGCCATGAGCATCAACCTCCACTACCAGGAAGTCTCCAACCAGCGGACCGGACAAGTGCTGACTTTCAGCGTAAACACCGACTATGCCTATACCGGTATCCGGCACGACCCCACCGGCACCCACCTTGCTTCCCTGAAAAGCGGAATAGAGAACCTCGTCCACTCCAGCGACATGGGTTGCCTGGCCTATATGCAGGGATTGACGGGTTACTACAACCAACTGGAATTCCCCTACCTCAACAGCCTCGGAAGTGCCGGACAGATAGTCTCCATAGAGAGCGCCACACTCTACCTCTATCCTCTGGCCCGGAGCTACAACGAAGTGAGCCAGCTTCCCAATGACATCCGCCTTTATATCACGGACGAGAACAATGTGCTGGAGGACTACGTATACGGCAGTGACGGCGTAACCGTACAGACCGGCGACCTGACCATCGACGAGATGTACGGGAAAGAGACCTACTACTCCTTCGACCTCACCGAATTCATCCGCAACAACTACGGCACTTCGGGCATCAAGCGGCAGAAACTGCTGATGAGTCTGACAGACGAAGAAAGCACCACCACCTTCAACCAGGTAATCTTCACCAACGACCCCGAACAAGAAAACCAATGCAGATTAGACGTAAGATTCAAAATATACAACGAGCAATGAAACGCCATTACCGGATTCCCCTTCTGCTGTGCAGTCTGTGTACGGCAAGCCTCACCGCCGTGGCCCAGAACACCACCAACCTGCCCACCTCCATGTACGGAGTGGGCGAACTGAGTGCCGGTGACGGCGGACGTTATGCCGGCATGGGCAACACGGGCATCGCCCTGAACCGTACCGGATTTCTGAACACGCTGAACCCCGCAGCCATCACCCGCATGGACACCGCCTGCTTCACGTTCGATGTGGGTGTATCTGCCTCATATGCCCGCTACTCCTTTCTGAGCGAACACAGCTCCAACTTCACCGGCAACCCCAACCGCATCAGCATGGGCTTCCGTGTCCTGCCGCGCTGGTATGCCCTTGTAGGTGCAGCACCATACAGCAGTGTGGGCTATGTCATCCAGACCGAAGAAGAGATAGAGGGAATGCCCGGCAACTACACCTACTCGCTCTTTGAGGGTACGGGCGGACTATACCGGTGCTACGTCACCAATGCCTTTGCACTGAGCAGGCAACTGTCGGTCGGCATCAACCTGGGGATGATAGCGGGCACAGTGACGCAAAGCGAAACGCAGGAAAGCGCCGTCGTAAAGTACGAATCTTCTAAACAGGCCTTTTATGCGGACTTCGGCATACATTACGAATGGGGTGCGACCGGACAACGGAAGTGGGCGGCAGGGCTGGTATTTGCTCCCTCCCTTCCCATCAGCCACGACAATACACTGACTTACAGCAACTCATCTACCAGCGAGAACCTCGATAAAGGATACCACAGCCGTACACAATATCTGCCCATGCACCTCGGCACCGGCCTCAGCATAACCACCGAACGCTGGGTGCTGACCGCCGACTACAACTACCTGGACTGGAGCCGCAACTCCTCCTCCTACACTTCCATGAAATACGAGAACCAGCACAAAGTGAACCTGGGAGGCAGCTACATTACCAAGCCACGTCTGGCACGTTCCACCGAGCTGATGGGTGGAATAGGTTTCGGCAACTCCTATATCAACCTGAAAGGCGGGAAGATGCAGTATCTGGAAGCCAGTGTAGGGGCGAGCTTCCCCATCCGGTACTCCTATCTTTCGCTGGGCGCCACCTGGCGGAAACAACTGAACACACGCAGCAATCTGATGCAGGAAAGCCGATTCAGCCTGAATCTGAACTTGACGTTCGGGGAAAGGATTTCGAGAGCAAAACTAAAGTAATACAAGGTTCCGGTTCACCACAGATTACACGGATTTTACACCGAATGATTATCATTTGTTGGATCTATATATGCAACGCGTTGCATATATAGATGCAGCACGCTGGAACTATAGATCCAACAAACAAAGTATATAGTATCTGAAAACAGGGTATTACAACACTGCCAGCCTGGACACATACCCTTTCACCCTTTCGCGGTAAGCATCGCCAATGGGGACATCCTTCTGCTCGATGAGCAATGTGCTGCGCCCGATGGCGCTGATGCAGTCCATGCGGACAATAAAAGAACGGTGCACGCGGATAAATTCGTTCGCCGGAAGTTTTTCCTCCATGTACTTCATACTGCATAGGCTCAAGATAGGCTTAGGGGAATCTTTACAGAAAATCTTCACATAATCGCCCATACCTTCTATATAGTTTATCCGTTCCAGGTCGAGCCGCATGATGCGGTTGTCACACCGCATGTAAATCACCTTCGGAACCTCTTCCGGACCTTGCCTGTGTTTGGAGTCGGACGTACCTGCATCCTGCAAAGAGAACCAGCGTGCCGCTTTGCTGACAGACTGGAAAAACGTGGAGAAATTGAGCCCGTCCATCAGATAGTCCAACGCATCCAGACGGAAACATTCGGCAGCATAGCGGTCGGTGTCTGTAATGAAAATGACACGAGTGGACGAGGACAAGAGCCTGCAAAAATCCATTCCGTTGATTTCACCTTCTTCCACCGGATAGATGCCGATAAAATAAACTTCCACTTTTGTCTCATAATAATCCTTCAGCGCTTCAAGAGGATTGCCGTACTTTCCGTGCAAAGAGAGAAAAGGAACCTTGTCGATATACTCTTCCAACCTTCCGGCAATCTCCGGGTCTGCATGTAAAATGGCGCAATTCAAATTCATATTCGTTTCTCTTTTACATAATGGACGCTGCCATATCCGAAAAACTGCAAACAGAAGAGCTAAAATTAAGCTTTATTTATGATTCAAAGATTACCTGCATCTACGGAAAGACAGATAAAGGGAAAGTTCATACAAACAACTCCGGAAAGCTACACAGGAGACATTACCATGGAAGCGATAACGACAGATTAAAACGGAATTGCATACGTGGGCACACCATATTGCTCATCCTCTCCGTTCCTCCAGTAACCGGATAAACTCCTCCTCCTTGACGGGAAGAAGCACTACACACTTACCCTCGCCATATTTCACGAGCACATAGCGCATCACCGCAAACCGCCCTACCTGCATGGAAGAAGCACGCTCCACAGAAGTGATGTCTTTCATCAGAATTTCCTTACTCCGGGAGAAACGGCCGAAGGACAGCACCAACTTCCCGTCGGGCGTTACGGTATAGGTGGTATGAATCAGCTTCTCGATAATAACCACCAGCCAAAGCATGAAAATAGCAGCCAGGAACGGAGACTTGTACCAAAGCATATAGACGGCGAGAATACCTATCAGGATGAGAAACAGATACTGCCCCATAGCAATGCGCGCATGAAAGATTCGATTCATTTTATCTGATTTTTGCCGCTAAGGTACGTATTTTTATGATAACAACTTCTTCATTAGCATCTCCATTTCTCGAACTTCCGTCACATTCATCTTGCGGCAGACCGAAGCACATAACAATTCTACCCGTTCCGGCGAAAAATAAATCAGTTCTGCAATCTCCTTTACAGACTGTCCAAGAGCTACCAGCATACATATCAGTTCTTCATCCTTATCCACCTCCGGAATAGACTGATAAAGTTTCTCTAAAAAAGAAGGATAATGAAAAATAAAGATTTCACGGAATACAGCCTCACGAGTTCCGGACAACAAAGCCTCCGAAGCATTGGGAGAATCTTCCGAAATCATTTCGCGCAAAGCTCTGGCAATCTCCTGCATATTAAAAGGTGTCACTGTTTTCTTTGTTTTCATTGTATCTTATTTCACCATTATACATATTTACAATCGTTTTATACAAATTTGCAAAATATGCACAACCTAACCATAAGAATACGATATACAATCTGATATACAATTTCATATTATATTTATTATCAAATAATTAACAAGAAACAAAAAACAAGTCTATTGTTGTAAATTT
The DNA here is from genome assembly GCF_003603065.1 of Bacteroides sp. AF20-13LB. Lineage (NCBI taxonomy): Bacteria > Pseudomonadati > Bacteroidota > Bacteroidia > Bacteroidales > Bacteroidaceae > Bacteroides > Bacteroides sp. AF20-13LB. Next base: position 28,171 of record NZ_QTMH01000012.1, on the reverse strand, counting down.
TAAATTAAGAAATTATATCTTTGCCTTACAAAACAAACAGTCCACAAAATATGAATGCCAAAAAACTTTCATTTTTACTTCTGATTCTCGTAGCTGTAGCCTGCACCAACCGCTCCACCTCTTCGGAACAAGACGAAGTGAGGCATTGGAACAATGTCCTTCAACAAATCAATGCCTTACTACTCGAAAACAAAGCGCAACAAACGTTGGATCTTGCCAAACAGACCTTGCCCGAAATCCTGGAATCGGCAGAAAAAAACGGAACTACAGATACCCTGATTTACTATGCCCGCAAGATATTTAATGCCTGCGGGAACAATTACATAAACACCAAACAATACAAAGACGGCATCGACTATATGGACAGCATTGGAAACCATCCCCTCATCCGCGAACATTGCCCACACGAACTGCTGAGCTTCAAGGCCGGACTGAACCAACTGTATGGCAATAACCCGGAAGCTGTCCGACTGGCAGAAGACTACCTCCAGTTACCGGTCTGTACCAGTGCCAATGACTTTATCCGGCAGGCAGAAATCATAAGCGGTGTCTACATGTACTCCGGAAACAATCTACCCAAAGCTATCCAAATTTTGGAAAAAGCAATAGATGTCTACCGGAAAGGTGGAAACTTCCCGAACATGCTGCGGATAATGTCACGGTTGGGCATCTATTACCACCTCAGTGGCGAATACGAGAAAGCTATAGCCACTAACCAAGAAGCCATAGCCACTTACAACGACAGCATAGCACCTGGAAATGTAGTGATTGCCTACGGAGAACAAGCTAATCTCTACGCCGAACTGGGTATGTACGACCAGGCCCTGGAAATGAACAAAAAAGCCCAATACTACTCCATGCTGAAAGACAGCTTCGGACTGGGAGACTTGTACCGCTACCGTGCCCAGATCTTTCGTAACATGAATCAAAAGGACTCTGTATTCCACTACCTCAGGCTGGGAGAAAAGTTGTCAATGATACAAAACAGCTTTAAGGGCGTATTCGTAAACAAAGTAGAAACGGTAAACAGTTATCTGGACTATCCCGACTCTTTGGAAAAAGCACTGCAACTTGCCCTTAGCATCTGTCCCGATACCGTGCGGATGCCCCAATGGGCCAAATACCAACTCAACCTCCACCTAGGCCGGGCCTTACTGCAAACCGGGAAGGAGCAAAACGGCATACACCTGATAGACCGGGCTGCACAAGACCTCATCAACATGAAGTTCATGGAAGGCCGCGATGCCAACGAGATATTAATGGATTACTATCTGGCCAAAGGCATGAACGACGATTTTGCTCGTTGCTACATCCGTAACCGACAGTTTGCCGATTCTCTGGACAATAACGAAAAGAAACGTGCTGTGGCAGCAGCCAACATCCGGTTTGATGCCAACCAAAAAGAGAAAGAAAACAAACTGCTCTCGGCACAAGTGCAATGGCAGCAACAGCAGTTGTTCTACAACATCTGCATCTCCATTACATTACTGTTGCTACTTATCACCACTACAGCCTATTTCATCATCCGAAGGAAGGCCAACCACCAGCTTATAGAAAACAACAAACGGGAAATACAGACCCTCATTACCCGGCAGCAAGACCTGAACCGCCGCAACGAACAACTGACGGAAGAAATAGAACGGGCCATGGCTACCAATAACCTCAACTCCATTCGCCAGCTCACCGTGCAAAGCCTGCTCAGCAGGGAAGATGAGAACACATTCCGCCGGTCGTTTGCCACCATACATCCTTCTTATCTGCCCAAGCTCCGCGAAAGTTATCCTCAACTGACCCGCAACGAAGAATTGCTGGCCATGCTCATCTGCATGAACCAAAGTACCGACGAAATAGCCCTTATCATGGGAATCAACCGGAATAGTGTAAACGTAGTCCGTTCGCGCATGCGCAAGAACATGGAATTGCCCAAAGAAAAATCCCTGGATGAAGTATTGAAACAATACCTTACATAACAAATAAAAATAAGCCCGCTTATTTTGCTCTACGTTTGGTTTACACTATCTTTGCGGCGTTTAATACACAAAACCTATGGTAAGAAAGTTCGATTTTCTCGTTATCGGCTCCGGACTTGCCGGTATGAGTTTTGCGCTGAAAGTAGCGCATAAAGGAACAGTAGCCCTCATTTGTAAGGCAGGTTTGGAAGAGGCAAACACTTATTTTGCACAAGGAGGTATCGCCTCTGTCACCAATCTGGCCGTAGACAATTTTGAAAAGCATATCGAAGATACCATGATTGCGGGTGACTGGATAAGCGACCGTGAAGCCGTAGAGAAGGTGGTGCGCAATGCCCCCGAACAAATCAAGGAGCTTATCAAATGGGGAGTGAACTTCGACAAAAAGGAGGACGGAGAGTTTGACCTGCACAAAGAAGGCGGCCACTCCGAATTCCGCATCCTCCACCATAAGGACAATACGGGTGCAGAGATACAGACCAGCCTCATTGAAGCTGTAAAGCAACACCCCAACATCACCGTACTGACCGACCATTACGCTGTGGAAATCATTACCCAGCATCACCAGGGAATCATCGTTACCCGCCACACCCCCGGCATCAAGTGCTACGGTGCCTATGTGCTGAACGAAGCGACGGGCGAGGTGGATACCTTCCTTTCCAAAGTCACCATCATGGCAACGGGCGGTTGCGAAGCCGTTTACCGCCATACCACCAACCCGCTGGTGGCCACGGGAGACGGCATTGCCATGGTCTACCGTGCCAAGGGAGCAGTGAAAGACATGGAATTCATCCAGTTCCATCCCACAGCCCTTTTCCATCCGGGAGACCGCCCCTCGTTCCTCATCACCGAAGCCATGCGCGGTTATGGCGGCGTGCTGCGTACCAAAGACGGAAAAGAATTCATGCAGAAGTACGACCCGCGACTCTCACTGGCCCCGCGTGACATTGTGGCGCGTGCCATCGACAACGAAATGAAACAGCGCGGTGAGGACCATGTGTATCTGGACGTCACCCACAAAGACCCCGAAGAAACCAAGAAGCACTTCCCTAACATATACAAGAAATGCCTCAGCATCGGTATCGACATCACAAAGGAATACATACCGGTAGCCCCCGCCGCCCATTATCTCTGCGGTGGCATCAAGGTGGATTTGGACGGACAGAGCAGCATCCGCCGTCTGTACGCCATCGGCGAATGTTCGTGCACCGGACTGCATGGCGGCAACCGTCTGGCAAGCAACTCACTGATTGAAGCCGTGGTTTATGCCGACGCGGCAGCCAAACACGCGCTGAGCGTACTGGAACGTTATGACTTCAACGAAGACATTCCCGAATGGAACGACGAAGGTACCATCTCCACCGAAGAACGTGTCCTCATCACACAAAGCATGAAGGAAGTGAACCAGATTATGGAGGCATACGTAGGCATTGTCCGCAGCAATACCCGGTTGACACGTGCATGGAACCGACTGGACATCCTTTACGAGGAGACAGAAGCACTCTTCAAGCGTAGCAAGGCTACCCGAGAGCTGTGCGAACTGCGCAACATGATAAACGTAGGATACCTGATAACAAAGCAAGCCATGGAACGCAAGGAAAGCCGCGGACTGCACTACACGATAGACTATCCGCACGCCAAGAAATAAACATAAATCCTCTCCATCATGAGGAAACAATATTTCTCTTTCATTTTTTTGTATATTTTCTCAAGCTGTCTCTACAGTCAGACGATGGACGACAATATCATCATCAACTGCTGTGAAGACAGCTATGTTTTTAAAGAAGGCCCGGGAAACAACCCCATCGTACAAAACACCCGAAAGACCGAATATGAAGCTTCACGAATGGGAGCTACCGTACAACCTCATATGTTCTATGGCGAATTCATCTCCCTGGACGAAGCCAGGGCCAAGGGAGTACTTGCCCCCAAAGCCATCCACCGCCATGCCACACCGGAAAATGTATTCTTCGATGATACCCGCATCTGCTACTTCAACCTCTCCCTAAGCCGGCAGGGGAAAAAGGCGGCCGTACAGTTCAGCCGTACCTTCCATGACCTGCGCTACTTTACACGTATCTACTTTCCGGAGGAATACTTCATCCGCGAGAAACGTATCACCGTCACCATTCCTGCCGCATTGTCCCGTTTCCGGCTGGTGGAGAAGAACTTCGGTCCCGGTATCCGGTGTGAAAAGAGCGTGAACAAGGAAGGGGATTCCCTTTTTGTCTACACCTTAAAAGGAGTACCTGCCACCCGAAAGGAAGAAGCTGCTCCCGCAGACAACTGCCTCTATCCCCATCTGCTGGTAACCGGTTCCTTTGCGGATGTGCAGGATATGTACCGCTGGCTGAACGGACTGGCCGAGGTGGACTGCACTCTCCCCCAAGCCGAAATGCTAACGGATGAAATTACTGCCGGATGCACCGATGAACTGGAGAAGATACACCGTACCTATGCCTACGTACAGCAGAACATATGCTACATCGCCTTTGAAAACGGGTTGGCAGGACATCGGCCCGACCGGCCTGCCGAAGTGCTGCGCAAACGTTACGGCGACTGCAAGGGAATGGCACTCCTGCTGCGCACATTGCTGAAAGCCCAAGGATTCGATGCCCGAATGGCCTATATCGGTACGGACGACATCGCCAGTTCTCCCGACGAAGTACCGACACTGGCTGCCATCAACCATGCCTTCTGCCTTCTTTTCCATCAAGGGAAAAGATATTGCCTGGATGCCACCTACCGATACCTACCGCCCGAAGACATCCCCCAAGGTATACAAGGCCGAAAAGCACTGGTAGAAAACGGAGACAGCTGCCTGATACTGACTCTTCCCCAGCAGGATGCCTCCGCCTCTACGGACAGTCTCAATTATCACTATCGCTTGATGACGGACAGCAATCCCCCTACCCTGAAAGGCACCGCCACCCGCGTAAGTACGGGCGAATACAAGGAATACCTGCTCAGTCTCTACCATGACACCCCCAAGGAGAAGCAGACAGACCTGCTAAACAATCAGATAAACAATACCGCTGCCGTACAATCGGCCGATGGAGAGTACTGCCTCGAAGCAGACCCGCACGAAGATTTCTTCCACCAGCCCATTGACACCACCCGCCGCAAGCAGGATTACCTACTGCCGTGGAGATGCCGTATTGTACGCGAGGTAACGATTGATATTCCACAAGGATATGCCGTGTCTTATTTGCCTGCAGACTTTCACATTGAAACGAATCAGGGCATCCTCAGTTGCTCCTACCGCGCCGGAGCAGGATATATCCACTTCCGAAAAGTGATGGAGATACGCAGAAAACGTATTCCACTTGCTCTTATCCCTGCTTGGAATGATGCCCTGCGACAATGGAAAAAAGCCTGCAACGAACAGATAGTAATCCGGCAAAGCACCCTTTAAACAAATAATTGAACATAAAACGCCATCACCATGAAAACAACACGTTCTTTCCTACTGCTGCTGATGTTACTTGCCACTTCGGGACTAAATGCCCAAAAGGAAGAAGACAAATATGCTGCGCTCGTAAGCGAAGTGCGCAATGAAGTATGGTCGCTGAACCTGCCCGACTTTAAAAATATGACTGTACCCGAGAAATACAGAAACGAACCCGCCGTTATCCTTGCCGCACACAGCCGTCTGGAGGTAACCCGGAAAACCAAGTTGGACTGGTGGGGAATGGGATTGACCAAACAACAGATAACCTGCCGCAGCATCTACCGCCAAATGGTATACATCAACAGCCAAAGTGCACTGGAAGAGATGTCACAGTTCAGCTTCCTTTCCCAGGAAAAAGAACGCTACACCCGCAATGAACAACAGCGTATACTGGGTGTGCGCATCATCAAACCGGACGGAACAATTCAGGAAACAGCCCCGCAGGAGTACATGGAAACCGATGAAGGCGGCCACCCACGTAGCCACAACATCCAAGAGAAATGGAACAAGCTGGCCGTACCCGGACTGGAAATCGGAGACATCATCGACTTGTTCTTCGTACGATACACCATACTGAACAACCAGAACCCCGAACCTTTCGGTTTTTACTTTATGGACAGCTATCCTCTGCTTGCCTATTCCGTCCATTGCGAGATAGACCCCAAGCTGAGCACTTTCTACCGTTGCCTGAACGGAGCAAGGAACTTCGACCATAGCACCGATACCGAAGGAAACCATATCCTCGACTTGCATACCGGAGACTCCGGACGTGTCATTCCCGACTTCTGGTACAACAGTGCCCGGCAAACGCCCATGATTCTGATGTACATCTACAACAGCAAGACACCCTATGCCTGGATGCCACCCAGCGCCCGCAAGCCGGGACTATATGCCAACCCCAATCCAAAACTGATGACAGATGACACACGTGCCTCCATGAAGGCTCCCGGCACCAACTGGTCCGGTCTGCGCAGCGGACGGAAAGGCGAAATATCCAAAGCCCTCAAAGCCCGTCAAGCCGAAGGATGGAGCGATAAGAAACTGATGGACTACCTCTACCAATACTGCTATTACCGGTATATGGAAAACGGTGCAGACTATACTCCCGCCAGTTTCATCCTGCTGATGCACGAACTTCTGGAAAAAGCAGGTATTCCCCACCGGACAGGAATCACGACCAAAGATACCCGGGAGCCTCTGGACCAGCTCATCAACTACAGCAATACCACTTGGTTTATCTATCTGGAATCCAACGGAAAATGCTATACTCCACCGGCCTGCTATGCTGTTCCCGGTGAAGTGCCTGCCAGCCTGCAAGGCGAAGAAGCCATACTGGAAGACAACACATGCCTTACCCTTCCCTCCACCACCCCCCAAGACAACCGGGATATGGCTACCATAAACGCTTCTATAAGCGGCACCACTCTCCACATCAGCCGCCGGGAAGAGATGAGCGGTGCACTGAAAGAACACTTCCAACCCTACCTCATTATGGATGAGGACCTTTACAACTCCGTTCGTCGCCAACTGGGTATTACAGCCACCATCTACGACGAAACCAAAGAAAAATTCCATGCCGACCTGCGCGAAAGTTACCGCCGTGAACGGGAGCAGGAGAAAGAGCGTTACCGTAATGAAATCATCGGTTATCATGGCTCGGAAGAAGGACTGGAAACACTCCTCGGCTACCAGCTTTTCAGCATCGGAAACCGGGCAGACAGTGCGGCACTTGCCTATCAAGTGGACTATGTACTGGACGGATACGTAAAGAAAGCGGGTACAAACTTTGTTCTCTCCGTAGGTCGGTTGATAGGGTCACAGCCAGAGCTGAAAGGCGAACAACGCCTGCGCAAGGAGGACATTTATTGGGAGATGCCCCGTTGTTACCAATGGGACATCACAGTCAATCTGCCGGAAGGTTATCGAATTTCTCCCGAAGGCCTGGAAAGACTGAACGTAAAAGTAGAAAACGACTGCGGCGCTTTCATTGTCCAAGCCACCACTGAAGACGGAACATTAAGAATAAAAGCCGAAAAACGCATCAACCACAAGACGGAACCGGTAGCCAACTGGGAGAAACTGCTTGAAATAACCGATGCTGCCAACAGTTATGAAGCACTTTCAATAGTGTTCCAAGCAACCATTAATCCCCCTACATCTCCAACAACCGGCTATTAATCCTTCTCTGCCCGCTGCAGCATCGCCATACACAGCTTGCTGTCGTACTGTACAGCCACTGCAAAACGACTGCATACTTTTTGCAGCGTCACTGCATACCGGTTTGCAGCAGTACTGCAATTGATTTGCAGCAGCACTGCAACAGTTTTGCAGTCGCACTGCAATTTGTTTGCAGTGACGCTGCAGCAAATGTGCAGCAATTACAAGCTATATGACTGTCACAGCAAACAAAAAGCCCCGCAGAGCTTGCTTTCGCTCTGCGGGACTTTGTTCTCTCTATGAGGAAATTATCATCAATAGTTTGACTTCTTTACTTCGAAATAAGCCTGCGGATGCAAGCAAGCCGGACATACCTGAGGAGCTTCCTTACCGGTGTAGATGAAACCACAGTTGCGGCACTGCCATACCACTTCGCCTTCCTTGGCAAATACGCTGGCAGTCTCTATATTCTGGATAAAAGCGCGATAACGTTCTTCGTGTCCCTTTTCGGCAATGGCGATGTTACGGTACATAAGAGCGATTTCGGGGAAACCTTCTTCGTCTGCAATATCAGCAAACTTAGGATAATCCAATGACCATTCTTCGTGTTCGCCGGCAGCAGCTTCCTGAAGATTTTCCAGGGTAGTGCCGATAACACCTGCAGGATAAGAAGCGGTGATTTCCACCATACCGCCTTCCAGCCACTTGAACATACGTTTAGCGTGTTCCTTTTCCTGGTCAGCCGTTTCTGTGAAAATAGCGGCGATTTGTTCGTAACCTTCTTTCTTGGCTACACTTGCAAAATAAGTGTAACGCATTCTTGCTTGTGATTCACCAGCGAATGAAGTCAGCAGATTCTTCTCAGTCTGAGTTCCTTTAACACTTTTAGCCATAGTCTCTTTTTTTATTAGTTAATATAATTACGTATAAATGTCGTTCGTACTGTTTATAAACAACACAAAATTACGAATTTAGTTTGGAATAATCACACCTCTGCCCCATCGGATTTATTTATCGTCTTATAGAAAGAATCTATCTTCACCGATAACCCGAAGAGGTATTTCAGACATAATTAATAGCACATATCTGATAAGGAAAACAAAATACATCACAGTTGTGTTCACTAATATCCATTATTTTATCTACTTTTGCAGGCAATTTGCAATATATACATTACATTCTGTATAAAAAAACGTATAAAAAAGTAGATTATAATGAAAGCGTTCGGATTCAGACCAAAGCTATACACGGCTTTAAAAAATTACTCTAAAGAACTGTTCATGGCAGACCTGATGGCAGGTATCATTGTAGGTATCGTTGCCCTCCCGCTTGCCATTGCATTCGGTATCGCCTCCGGCGTATCACCGGAGAAAGGTATCATTACGGCTATCATAGCCGGTTTCATCATCTCCCTGATGGGTGGGAGCAAGGTACAGATTGGAGGACCGACCGGTGCGTTCATCGTCATTATCTATGGCATCATCCAGCAATACGGTGAATCGGGGCTTATTGTCGCCACACTGATGGCAGGCGTACTGCTCATCCTGCTGGGAGTTTTCAAACTGGGAGCTGTCATTAAGTTTATCCCCTATCCCATCATCGTAGGTTTTACAAGCGGTATTGCCGTCACCATCTTCACTACGCAGATTGCCGATATTTTCGGGTTGACGTTCGGAGGAGAGAAAGTTCCGGGAGACTTTGTAGGAAAATGGATGATTTATTTCCGACATTTCGATACCGTAAACTGGTGGAACACGATTGTAAGTATTGTCAGCATCTTCATCATTGCCATTACACCGCGGTTCTCGAAGAAGATTCCGGGGTCACTTATTGCCATCATCGTGGTGACAGTGGCAGTCTGGCTGATGAAAGTATATGGAGGCATTGATTGTATCGATACCATCGGCGACCGTTTCAGCATCCGTGCCGAACTGCCGGATGCCGTGATACCTGCCCTGGATTGGGAAGCGATAAAGAACTTGTTCCCCGTAGCCATTACAATCGCTGTACTGGGTGCCATCGAATCTTTGCTGTCTGCCACCGTGGCCGATGGTGTGATAGGCGACAAACACGATTCCAACACGGAACTGATAGCACAAGGTGTTGCCAACATGGCTACCCCGCTGTTTGGCGGTATCCCTGCCACCGGAGCCATCGCGCGTACCATGGCAAACATCAACAACGGAGGAAAAACTCCCGTAGCAGGCATGGTGCATGCAGTGGTATTGCTGCTTATCCTACTGTTCCTCATGCCGCTGGCACAGTATATCCCAATGGCTTGCCTGGCGGGTGTACTGGTCATAGTATCCTATAACATGAGTGGTTGGCGTACGTTCAAGGCATTATTGAAGAATCCTAAATCGGATGTCACGGTACTGCTGATTACTTTCTTCCTGACCGTCATCTTCGACCTGACTATTGCCATTGAAGTAGGTCTGGTGATTGCCTGCGTGCTGTTTATGCGCCGCGTCATGGAGACTACCGAAATATCCGTCATCAAAGATGAAATAGACCCGAATGCAGAATCGGACATTGCAAGCAATGACGAGCACCTGATAATCCCCGAGGATGTGGAAGTATATGAAATAAACGGTCCTTACTTCTTCGGCATCGCCACCAAATTCGAAGAAATCATGGCGCGGCTGGGCGACCGCCCCAAAGTGCGCATCATCCGCATGCGTAAAGTTCCGTTCATCGATTCTACCGGTATCCACAACTTGACAAGCCTTTGTGAGATGTCCCAAAAGGAAAAAATAACCATTGTGCTCTCCGGTGTCAATGAAAAGGTACATAAGGTACTGGAAAAATCGGGCTTCTATGAGCTGTTGGGCGAAGAAAATATCTGTCCGAACATAAATGTGGCACTGGAAAGGGCCAAAATGATTATCCAACACTAATCCCGGCATGGCACGAAAAAAAAAGAAACAATCGCAAGGCGTCTATTATCTTATATTGTTTATATGTGCGGTCTGCCTTGCCTATGAACCCGTTGCAAAGATACTTTCGGATGCCAGGCAAAAGAGTTCTACGCCTGCCAAGATAGAACTCACGGCAGGCACACGCCTTGAAATACCGGCAAAGCTGAAGAACGTCTCCGAACAGATTCTCCAGCGGAAAGGCTACACAGTATCCTACAACAAAGATTTAAAGATACCCAATTGGGTAGCCTGGGAACTCACTCCCGAAAAACTGATGGAGCGTGAAAGCCGTACAGACAAGTTCCTGCCCGACCCCGACCTGCCTGAGCACGAGGCAGTAACCACCGATGACTACAAAGGAGCCGGCATGGACCGCGGACATATGTGTCCGGCCGGTGACAACCGCTGGCACTGGAAAGCCATGCAAGAGAGCTTCTACATGACAAACATTTGCCCGCAGAACCACAATCTAAACCGTGGCGACTGGAAAGAACTGGAAGAGTCATGCCGCCGTTGGGCACAAGAAGAAGGCAAGATATACATTGTATGCGGTCCTATTCTCTATGACCAACGTCACCGCACCATTGGTAAGAAGCACAAAATTACAGTGCCCGAAGCATTCTTCAAGGTCGTTCTGTGTGCAGACAGCAATCCCCCCAAAGCCATCGGCTTCATTTATAAGAATGCATCAGGCAATCATCCATTGGACAGCTACGTCAATACAGTGGACGAAGTGGAACGTATTACAGGTATCGACTTCTTCCCCGCCCTTCCGGATGAAATAGAAGAGAAGGTGGAAGCCGAATATGACTTGAAACTGTGGTAAAGGAGCTATTCCTTTACCCAGGCATCTACAATCTCGGCTACATAAACCCGGTGCAATCCACCGTGGTCACCGCCATACCAACGCTCGTAGACGGAATGGTCGAGAAAGAGTTCTTCTTTCATATCGGTAATGAAAAGCTTGCGGCACTCCAATCCCAGGCGGTCCTGCTCAAAGAGAATGTTTCCCCGCTCGGTAACGATAGAATTCAGACCAGTTTCCTTTACCTTATCCACTTCCCTACCCGATTTACTGCCACAAAGGTTGTAAATACTCCGGTTTTCCTTCCCTAAAAAAGAAAGGGTGAAATATTCGTTCTCCTCCATAAACTCATACGTATAGCGCTCGGAACGAATAAAGACAAACACCACCGGCTTGTTCCAAAGCCAGCCAATACCTCCCCAACTGGCAGTCATGGTGTTGAAATGTTCTTTACTGCCTGCCGTAACCAGCATCCACTCTTTGCCTATCACTTCGAAGAAGTTCTCGCTTAAATCTTTAATTGCTATTGATTTCATAAGTATATTATTAATAAGAAACACTTACCGGTATACCCGTTTCACGTATCCGTTCCGCAATGCGATCCAGTTCCTCATGAGTGGCCTTCTGCAAATCATGGTCGGGCGTTTCACGGTCGATGGTATAAATCATCACTTGGCGGGGAGCAATCTCCTTGACAGCTTCCAGCCAGGGAAGAACAAATTTATCGGATGTATTATCCATATCTTGTCCTTTATAACTTCCTTTGAGAAACATGGTCTGGATAATGCAGTTCCCTTTGAACGCTTTCATCCCTTCTATAATCTCCCGGATGGAGTAATGTCCGGTAGGACGGTCAAGTACACGGATATACTCTTCATCCACCGTATCCAGTTTAAGGATGTTGTTGTCAATCTTGTTCAAAGCCTCGAATACGGCAGGACGATGAATAAAGGTAGAATTGCTCAGTACGCTCACCTTTGCATTCGGAAAATACTTGTCGCGCAAGGCAAGTGTATCTTCTATGATTTCGGGGAAACGGGGATGTGCCGTCGGTTCTCCATTACCGGCAAAAGTCAGAACATCCGGTGTAGGTCCGTTTTGCTGCATGTCCCGCAGGCGGGCTTCAAGGGCCGAACGGACTTTTTCGCGTGTGGGCAGCGGCTGTTTGGGACGATGGTCGGCATTGAAACCACATTCACAGTAAATGCAGTCGAAAGTGCATACTTTGCCGTCTGCCGGCAATAAATTTATTCCCAAAGATACTCCCAGACGGCGAGAATGAACGGGACCGAATATGGGAGACGGATAAATGACAGTCATACTATTTATGATTTGACGATTTACGGTTTGATTAATGCTTAAACAATCTTACCGCTCCAAAGTTAAGTGAAAACTATGGTATCTGGCAATGTTCGGCTTGCAAAAGTTTACCCATAAAAGAAAATATTCCCTTTATAAAGCATACATTTCATGTTAAAAAAGTAAATCATACATTACATTTTATCTATTTTAGTTGTTTATATGTAAAGTATACATTACATTTTATCTATTTTACTTGTTTATATGTAAAGTATACATTACATTTGCAGATAGCATCTAAATGCATAGTATTATGAGAAAGAACTATTTATTTCCAACCACTTTCAGAAAGATAGGTTGGTGTTTATTTGTCCCATTCGCCATCACGTCCTTCATCTGCCTTTTCGACGGCAGCAATGAAGATTGGTTGAAGGTAAACGCGTTGTCAGTAATTCCCTGGGGTATTATCAAGAACTCTTTATTCGACGAGTTGAGTATGATAGGGCTTACGGTTTCACTCTTGTTCATAGCTTTCTCAAAAGAAAAGGACGAAGATGAATGCATTGCCAATATTCGTTCAAACTCTCTTATCTGGGCTACCATAACAGCGTATTCCCTACTGATAGTATGCACTATGCTGATTTATGACATGCAATATCTTAATTTTGTATTTATAGACTTGTTCATGATATTGTTTCTGTTCATCATAAAGTACAACATTGAACTTTATAAATTTAGGAGGAGCAACAATGACTAATACATTAAGGGTAGAAAGAGCCATCAAGCATATGACCCAACAGCAATTGGCTGAAGCCATAGGAGTGAGCCGGCAAACCATCAATGCCATAGAATCGGGAAAGTATGTCCCTTCCACCTTGCTGTCATTGAAAATATCAGAGATATTCGGAAAGACTGTAAATGAAATTTTCATGTTGGAAGAAAGTGACAGATAAAGAGAAGACTCTAAAAAACTGTTTTAATTTTATTTCAGTTTTCTTCTGAGGCAACCTGAAAAATAAAATTAAAACAGTTTCTAAAACTTGATACGCAGTTGCATCTGCAAGTCCGCTCTCCTATTTCCCGGTATCTCATCATTGCCCGAACCAATCGTCTCCCTATCCTGATAAACCGTCTGTCCGAATTTGGCAAGAAACATGAAGTTCTTACTCAAATCATATCGCAGATGAGCGGAGTAACGGAACCCTTTGCCATAGAAGGAAGGGGTATAGAAAGTATATAACAATCCACGCTCGGAGGCGTAAACACGCGAATCGTAATCGTCCGTATGAAACCAGGTTCCCTGCACGGAAACTGACAGAGGGAAGGGGAAAGTGTACGAGCAAAATTGAGTACACTGATAACCTTGCCGTCTATCAAAGCGATACCCTTCCCCATCCTGCTGACGGAAGTGGTTATAATCTATTGTAGTACGAAAGATATATCTTCCCGGCATATAGGTCAGCCGATAACGGAGTTTATGGTGATAGATAGGTTCGATAACTGCACCGCTTGTACCCGTCACGTCTCTTTCTTTCTGTTTGTACCGATAATTAAAATACATCGAAAGGCTCTTTCGAGGAGTATAAGTAACCTGAAACATGGCATCCACTCCCTTTGAGGGCTTACTTATACGGTATTTCCACCAAGGAAAAGAAAACACATCCAGTGAAGTGAAAAACTTCCACCGGGCGAAAGGTGTGGCCTCTGCTGCCAGATACCATCCGTTCTCATTCTGCGGCATACTGCTTTCGCCAAAGGAACGCCCAAACAAAGTCCAATAATCATATGAATAATACCGGTGAACAAGTAGCAGATGATAATCGGAAGAAAGATTATACTTCAGCCGGTTCAGCAACGCATAGCCTTTACTGCCGGTTGCCGCTTCCCCCACCCAGACAAAACGGCCCAGACGATACCTATAATCCATGCCCACATTATAGAAATCACTTCCATGAAGATTGTACTTTGCATACTTGTTCAACCGAGGCTTGTAAGGATGGTTGAAAAAATAGTAAATCCCCGTCACTCCCACCTTCAGAGAGTTCTTTTCATAGGTCATGTTTCCACCTATCACCTGCAAGGCAAAGGCATTCATTTTATCTGCCTCCTTCTGCGTGCGATGCAATCCCGTCTTGTAAATGGAAGTTATCTCGCCATCCTCCACCACACCGTCCATGGAGCGATGCGAATAGAAAGCCGAAATATCCAAGTAAGGCAATACTCCCACCGTTGCCGCCACTCCCCGGAAATAATTGTACTCATCGGTAGAACTATGCTTACGGATGCCTCCGGTACGATATTCTGTTGTAGACATAGAGAATGTTTTTCCTAAACGAAAATCCGTACTAAGTACCAGTCCCTGCCCGAAGCTCAGACGGTAATTGCCCAATGCCAAAGCCTTCAGCCGCCCCAGATTCTTTATCAGAAAATAGAAAGAATAGTAATCATAGCCTTTTCTGTTGTGCAGGGCAAAGAAGGGTTCTCCGGCATCCTTCTCTCCCGTCACGCCTATTTGGAGATAATCTCCATAATGAAAATTATAGCGCAAAGAATGGTAAAGGGAAGGTCCCAGGTAATTCTTCTCATATCCTTTACGGATATAGAACGGTACATCCAAACGTGCCAATGTTTCGTGTTTCCCGTATTTCAGTATAGATTTTAAAGCAGGATACCCCCTACCCGCTTTCACTGCCCGCACACAGACAAAGGGCAGCAGTAGGTCGATGGTACGTTTATCCATCTCCTCCACCAGTTGCAATTCATAAATGGTCTGCATCTGTCCGTGTATATAGACATAAGCCAGAAGATTCTCTATCTGTATATCCGTAAGAAAAGGAAACTGCTCCAATTGCCGTTTAGTGGCGGCATTGAGGTTGACAGGCTCTTGCAGACGTCGGGACAACTCCTCCAATTCATCTTCCCAACCGTATTCTTCCTCATTCCCGATGGAAAGTTGTTCCAAATTTTCTTCCAAAAGAAGTAAAGGCTGTTCTTTCTGAAGGCCGGATATATTTTGAGCTTCAAGCATAGGAGTCATTGACAGCATACTTACAAAAACTCCTATCTTGAGTAATTCCATTAATAGTAGGTCACTTTCATGTTTTGGGAAGCGAAGTTACCTTAAATAAGTTAATTGAGCAAGGAAAAATCAACATGATGCAACAACATTACACAGAATGGTGTACTTTTGCAACATGAACGCAAGGCTTAACATAGTAATACTCATCATGTTTCTTTCTCTCGGAAGCCTGAAATGCTTTGCACAGCAGCAACCACAGTCTGCTGCGCAAAAGAGTGTCTATCTTACTCCCATGTGCGTTTACGAAGGAGATACCATCCCTTATGTCAAGCTCCCCACTGTCTACATCTTCAAGCCGCTTAAATTCAAGAACAAGCGCGACATGAACAAGTACTACAAACTCATTCGTGACGTAAAGAAGGTACTTCCCATCTCCAAGGAGATTAACCGTGCCATCATTGAAACCTACGAATACATGATGACCCTGCCCACCGAGAAAGCCCGCCAGAAACACATGAAAGCAGTAGAGAAAAGCTTGAAGGAGCAATACACTCCCCGCATGAAGAAACTTACCTTTGCCCAAGGCAAACTGTTAATAAAACTGGTAGACCGACAGACCAACTCCACCGGATATGAACTGGTAAAAGCTTTTATGGGCCCTTTCAAAGCCGGTTTCTACCAGACTTTTGCCGCACTCTTCGGCGCCAGTCTAAAAAAACAATACGACCCTATGGGAGACGATGCATTGACCGAACGGGTGATATTGATGGTAGAAAGCGGACAATTATAAACTGATGTTTATTCCCGCCTTGCGTGCCTGCGAATGTTGAAATTGGCGTTTCACATTATATGTCTTTCCGTCTTTGACGAACTTAGAACCGGTCTGCTTGAACCAGAAGTCCACTTTATTTTCCACACAAATTCTGCGAAGGTCCATCACCCATTCAAAATCACAAGGGCGGGCTTCGTAACCGGATTCTCCCCCTGCAACTATCTGTTCAATCCATTCGCCAACAGCATAAGTACTTAAATCTATCCTTTCCAGCAGCGGTTCACAGATTATTATCTTATGCTTTATGGGAGCCCTCTTATAAATGGGCAAGCGATAATCGGCGCAAGCCTGGTTTTCAACCGTACAGCAGATGGTTACATTATCATATCCGTCTCCCCAATCATCGGGCAGACAGTCAGAAAAACGGTCTATACGCTTGGTAATCATCATAAAATGCAGGTCACTGCGACAACGAATCATCTCCCATGCTTCGGCCCGCCATTTGTCAGCATCTTCCACAAAGAAATCGGAAGTAAAGCAGGTGTAGACAAATGTTCCAGGTGGTATCTTGAATTCTCCGTTACGCTTTTTACGCAAAGGCAGGTCAAAGTTTTTTGTCCGCACCACCACCGAACTGTCCACCTCTCGCCGGGCATCACCACGATAAACATAACAATGCTTACAACCTGCACTCAATTTATGGCAACCATGCCATAAGTTCCACATCATCGACTTCGCAACAATACCGTTCATTCAAACAAAAAACTTATCGTTAACACCATGTTGAAAACTATGTTAGCAACATAAATAATTAGTTATTAAACAATTGATATTAAGCTATATATTCAGTTAATAATAGAATGAACAATTGTTTATTACTACCTATTCGGGTTGTACCTCTCCTGCCATCGGAAGCTCTTTCCAACCTTCACCAAATGCATCATAAGCATCGGTAACCACTACAAAAGCCTTTGGGTCTACTTCCCTTATCTTCTGCTTGATACCTACCACTTCCTTGTAACTCACCACAAGAAACAGCATTTCCTTGTCTACATTGGTATAAAGACCACTACTCTTGATGCAAGTGGCTGTACGGTCCAAATCTTTAAGAATATAGTCGTGCAAAGCGGTAAGGCGCATATCACTGATGACAAACAGTATCTTGTCATTCTTCTCCCCATTTATCACATAGGCCAATACCCTCGAAGTGACAAAAATAGCTATCAGTGAATAGAAAGACAAATGCCACGAAGGTTGTGTAGCATCATCCGGATTTCCGATACCGAAACCGATAACCAATAGGCCGAATCCCACCACAATACCATCTACCAGCAGTATCGCCTTTGAAAAACGTATATGGCAATATTTCTGCAATATCATCGCCACAATATCCGTACCTCCTGTAGTAGCCCGGCTACGCACTACAATACCACAGCCTATACCGATAACCACCGCACCAATCACAGAAGTCAGCATCAAATGGTCGGACATATTCAGACTGCCACCCAGCAACTGTGTAGGGTCCAACTGATGGAGCGCTTCTTCAGAAGGATAGGAGAGGAGAGACAGCACATTCATGGCAAGCGGAGTGAATAGTGCCGCCACGATAGTACGTGCTCCCAATTTTGCTCCCAGTACCAGCACGGAAATGATAAGCAAAGGAATATCAAACATATAACCGAAAGTACCTACCTGAATAGAAGGGAACAGATTATGAAGCACAATACTGGCTCCATACACCCCGCCAGGAACAAGATTATAAGGATTGATAAAGTAAACAAAACCTGCTGCCAGAATAGTACAACCTACAAAAATGCCTATCCATGAAGATATTATCTTTTTCATATCGATATGATTTATATATATTCAGCAAATATACAAAAAATAAGAAAAGACACCAACTGTACAGCAAGTTTTCCACATACAACCGATATGTGTTGAATACATGGTTAACAAAAAGGATAAATTAGGAGATAAAGCATTAATTTACAATGAATGAAGTGGTTGATTATAAAAATAAACCACTGTTCATAAAATCTCTCATCATACCTATATAGAACTAGTTTATTGGAGCTATAGATGCAACACGCTGGATCTATAGATGCACCGTGTTCGATCTATAGCTCCAACAAACCCGATATATTGACAGCTTATTAACAGCCCTGTTATTATCTCAGTTTCTTGAATAAATCCCAAATAACAATACCCGCCGTAACCGATACATTCAACGAATGCTTTGTGCCGTATTGAGGAATTTCAATGCAACCGTGCGAATGGTCAATCACTTCTTGTTGAACACCCTTCACTTCATTTCCCATTACCACAGCATACTTTTTAGTCTTGTCCAGCACCAGTTCGTCCAGCATCACACTACCTTCTGCCTGCTCTACAGAATAAACGATGTATCCCTCGGATTTTAGGTTATCAACAGCTTCAACAGAGTTATCAACATATTTCCAATCTACGGTAAATTCCGCTCCCAAAGCTGTTTTGTGCATCTCCGGATGGGGTGGGATAGCTGTAATGCCACAAAGATAAATGCACTCGATGCGGAAAGCATCCGAAGTACGGAAAACGGAACCTATATTATGGAGACTGCGGATATTATCCAATACCACTACCAAAGGCAGTTTTTCGGCTTCCTTAAATTCCTCTACACTAATACGATTCAGTTCAGTTATCTTCAGTTTACGCATGACAATATACTTTTAAATCTCCCTGCAAAGATACTTTTTTCCGTTTATATCCCGGTTAATAACCGTTGAAAAGGTGTCAATACAATAGGGAAACAATTTTAAAAATAATCCTTGCATTATTCAAAGGTCTGCATATTACAGCAGTGAAACGAACAAACCAAAAAAGTTAAGGAGAATTTTCCAGGCTTCATTCAACATATTTTTCAGCCTGGTTTCATCGGTTTATAACTCTAAAGTTATTAACTTTGCATATTATTAACAACATGTTAATGCTGTTTAGCAGAAGTCTTATTATCAACGGATAAACTTAAAAACCCCGGTTTATAAGCATAAGAGTAAAATTCAGCTTGATACTAATAACTTCATGGGCAAGAAAAATCGTATTTATTTGTCCACACTATTAACAGCCTATCATCACTATCAAAGGATTTTTAAAGAAGAAAGAGAAATTAAAAAATATAATTATGGATAATCTTATAGAAGCTATCAAGCAGCTGAAGAAGGAGAAGAACGCAATCATTCTGGGCCATTACTACCAGAAAGGTGAAATACAGGATATAGCCGATTACGTGGGCGACAGTCTGGCTTTGGCACAATGGGCAGCCCGGACGGAAGCGGACATTATCGTGATGTGCGGCGTTCACTTCATGGGAGAAACGGCAAAGGTGCTTTGTCCCGACAAGAAGGTGCTGGTGCCCGACATGGCGGCAGGCTGTTCGCTGGCGGACAGTTGTCCGGCGGACAAGTTCGGTCAGTTTGTCAAAGAGTATCCCGGATATACGGTCATATCCTACGTGAACACAACGGCTGCGGTGAAGGCGGTGACCGATGTGGTGGTGACTTCTACCAATGCAAAGCAGATTGTGGAAAGCTTCCCCAAAGATGAGAAAATAATCTTTGGCCCGGACCGGAACTTAGGTAATTATATCAACTCCATTACCGGAAGAAATATGTTATTATGGGATGGCGCATGCCATGTACACGAGGAATTCTCGGTTGAAAAGATTGTTGAAATAAAACAGCAGCATCCCGATGCGGTGGTACTGGCACATCCCGAATGCAAGAGTACAGTCTTGAAACTGGCTGATGTGGTAGGCTCTACGGCAGCTTTGCTGAAGTACGCAGTGGCACATCCCGAAAAGAGCTACATTGTAGCTACCGAAAGCGGTATCCTGCACGAGATGCAGAAACAATGCCCGCAGACAACATTTATTCCGGCTCCTCCCAACGACAGCACTTGTGCCTGCAATGAATGCAGTTACATGCGACTGAATACACTGGAAAAGCTTTATGATTGTTTGAAAAACGAATCACCGGAAATAAAGGTGGATGCTGAGATTGCAGAAAAAGCAGTGAAACCGATTAAGAGGATGTTGGAAATATCGGCTCAACTGGGGTTATAATGTGCTGATATGCCAATGTGCCAATGACCTTTCGGCGTGACAGCGCAGCCAATTAGCACATTGGCACATTAGCATATCAGCACATTAAAAACATTATCTCATTAAGAACTTACACAACTTGTTAGTGGCCAATGCCCGGTGACTGATTTTATTCTTCAGTTCATTCCCCATTTCTGCAAAAGTCTGCGTATATCCTTCGGGAATGAATATGGGATCGTAACCGAAACCTGAAGTACCTTTTCTGTTTTTTGTAATTTCTCCTTTCACGATGCCCTCAAACAGATGTTCCTTTCCGTCGATGATAAGTACAAATACGGTACGGAATTGTGCCTTACGGTTCTCGATGCCCTCCATATCTTTCAGCAACTTCTTCATGTTTGCTTCCGAATTGTGTGCATCGCCGGCATAACGGGCGGAATATACACCCGGTGCCCCACCAAGGGCCTCCACTTCCAAACCGGTATCGTCGGCAAAACAGTCCAGATGATAGTTATCGAAGATATATCTTGCTTTCAGCAAAGCATTTCCTTCAAGTGTGTCTGCAGTTTCCGGAATGTCAGTATCGCATTTGATATCCTTCATGCTGAGAAGTTCGACCTTCTCTCCCAAAATGGCAGTCACTTCTTCCAGTTTGTGTGAATTGTTGGTGGCAAATACAAATTTCTTTCTCATATTATGTTCTCCTTATACTTGTGGCTTATACAAGTCCCTATTTCACTTTCAACCGGTCGAAACCTTCTCCGTATACACCGATGACGGAACTTTGGGAAATGAAAGCGTTCGGGTCTATATCTTTCACCATCCGGAATATTTCTACCGATTGGCGTTTGTAGGCAAGGACGACCAGTACCTTCACGTTGTGTTTACTGTACCAGCCGATACCGTCGAGTACCGTTACACCGCGATGGGTTTCTTTGGTGATGCGGTCGGCAATCTTTTCATATTCTTTGGAGAAAATAAAGAACTGGACGGATTGCCGGGCACTGTTGACTATGTAATCCAGTACAAATCCGATGACAAACAAAGTTACAAAACCGAATATCACGCGTCGCCAGTCATGGAATACCACATAGCAGGAACTGATGATAATGAAGTCGCAAGCCATAATCATGCGTCCCAGCGTGACATCCTTGTATTTATGGATGATGGCTGCAATGATGTCCGTACCTCCCGTGCTGCCGTTGCAGTTGAACACGATACCCAGTCCGGCACCGCACATTGCCGCACCTATCAGGCAAGCCATGAAGTCTTGTCCTTCGCCCAGCAGTTGGGGAGGGACGCCGTCCGAACCGTTCACCAGCAACTGAAAAAACCATAAGAAGAAAGTGAGTCCGAAGATGGCAAACGTAGTCTTGATACTGAACTTCGGTCCGAGTATCTTGATGGCAAAAGTCATCAGTACGGCATTGATGATGAAGTATGACCACTGGATGGGAAATCCGGTGGCATAATAGATGATGGCACCGATACCGGTAGTACCTCCGGTCGTAATCTGATAGGGAATGAGGAATGCCGCCCATCCCAGTGCATAGCTGATGAGTCCCAGAGTGATGAAGATATAATCCTTCAGCTCTCTCGTCACTTCCGCTTTGGTTGGTTTTGTAATTTGCATATCTGTTATTTGACAACGATGTTCACAATCTTCTTCGGCACTACGATTACTTTGACGATGGACTTGCCTTCCATCCATTTTTCAGAACGTTCGTCGGCCAATACAGCAGTCTGGATGGCATCCGATGCCGCATCTGCCGGGAACTCCATGTTGAACCGTGCTTTTCCGTTGAAGGAAACCGTATAGTTGACCGTATCTTCCACCAGGTATTCTTCGTTGCATACCGGCCACTTGGCATCGCATACGGAGCCTGCATTGTCCAGTGTCTCCCACAACTCTTCGCATACATGCGGAGCAAAGGGAGCCAGAACGATGATAAACTGGTTCAGGATTTCCTTCTTGCTGCATTTCATTCCGAACAGCTCGTTTACACAAATCATAAAGGCACTGATACTTGTGTTGTAAGAGAATTGCTCGATGTCTCCCGTCACTTTCTTAATCAGTTTATGGAGGGATTTCAGTTCTTCCTTGGTGGCAGGTTCATCCGTTACCAGATAATTGTCGTTGCGGTCGTAGAACAGTGACCAGAACTTCTTGATGAAGCGGTGCACACCGTCTATTCCGTTTGTATCCCACGGCTTTGATTGTTCTACCGGGCCGAGGAACATTTCGTACATGCGGAGAGTGTCGGCACCGTATTTGTCGACAATCATATCGGGATTGACAACGTTGAACATGGATTTACTCATCTTTTCCACAGCCCATCCGCAGATGTACTTGCCGTCTTCCAGAATAAACTCGGCAGTTTCGTATTCTGGACGCCATGCCTTGAAGGCTTCAAGGTCCAGAACATCATTGGATACGATATTCACATCTACGTGGAGTGGGGTAGTGTCGTACTGGTCTTTCAGATTTAGGGACACGAATGTATTGGTATCTTTGATGCGATAGACGAAATTGCTCCGTCCTTGAATCATACCTTGGTTCACCAGCTTTTGGAACGGTTCTTCGGCTACGGAAATGCCGAGGTCGTACAGGAACTTATTCCAGAAACGGGAGTATATCAAGTGACCGGTGGCATGTTCGGTACCGCCTACGTAAAGGTCTACATTGTGCCAGTACTCATCCGTTTTCTTGTCTACAAGTGCCTGGTTGTTGTGTGGGTCCATGTAGCGCAGATAATAGGCGCTTGAACCGGCAAATCCGGGCATAGTATTGAGTTCCAGCGGGAAGACGGTGATGTTGTCTATCTTTTCGTTTTCTACGACGCATTTGTTTACGGTATCCCAAGCCCATTTTGCGGCATGTCCCAATGGAGGTTCACCGGTTTCGGTAGGCAGGAATTTGGCTACTTCGGGCAGTTCCAAGGGCAGGGCGCTCTCGTCAATCATGTAAGGCATGTTGTCCTTGTAGTAAACCGGGAACGGCTCGCCCCAATAGCGCTGGCGTGAGAAGATGGCATCGCGCAGACGGAAGTTCACCTTTACACGTCCCAAGTTATGCTCTTTCACATATTTCTTGGTAGCGGCAATCGCTTCCTTGATGGTCAGCCCGTTCAGTGAGAGGTCGCAATAGGGAGTAACGCCTTCGCGTGGAGAGTTGCATACAATGCCTTCCTTGGCATCGAAGCTCTCTTCGCTTACATCGCAGCCTTCTACCAACGGACGAATTTCGAGACCGAAGTGCTTGGCAAAAGCATAGTCACGGCTGTCGTGCGCAGGCACAGCCATGATGGCACCCGTACCGTATCCTGCAAGTACATAGTCGCTTATCCAGATGGGAACTGCCTCACCGGTAAAGGGATTGATGGCATAGCTTCCGGAGAATACACCGGTAACGCTACGGTCGGCAATACGTTCGCGTTCGGTACGTTTCTTGGTGCGTTCCAGATAAGCGTTTACTTCATCTTTCTGTGTGTCGGTGGTAAGTTGCTGTACCAGTTCGCTTTCGGGAGCCAATACCATGAAGGTGACGCCGAACATGGTATCTGCACGGGTGGTGAAGATAGTGAATTCCAAATCGCTGTCTTTTACCTTGAATTCTATTTCAGCGCCTTCGCTGCGTCCTATCCAGTTCTTTTGGGTTTCTTTCAGGGATTCGGTCCAGTCGATGGTATCGAGTCCGTCCAGCAAGCGTTGTGCATAGGCAGATACACGGAGACACCATTGACGCATCTTCTTTTGAATGACGGGGAAGCCGCCTCGTTCGCTTACGCCGTCCACCACTTCATCGTTGGCAAGTACGGTTCCCAGCTGAGGGCACCAGTTTACCATCGTCTCGCCCAGATAGGCTATACGGTAGTTCATCAGGATTTCCTGTTGTTCCTTTTCGCTCTTGGCATTCCACTCTGCGGCGGTGAAACTCAGTTCTTCGCTGCAAGCCACGTTTATTCCTTCGGTACCGGTTTGGCTGAATGCTTCAATCAGTTCCTGGATGGGACGTGCCTGCTTTTCATCGTTGCAGTAGTAGCTGTTGAACATCTTTTGGAATGCCCATTGGGTCCAATGGTAATATTCCGGTTCGCAGGTACGGATTTCGCGGTTCCAGTCGAAAGAGAAACCTATCTTATCCAACTGTTCACGGTATCGGTTGATATTGTTGACGGTCGTAATTGCAGGGTGCTGTCCCGTTTGTATGGCATATTGTTCTGCTGGAAGTCCGTAAGCGTCATATCCCATGGGATTCAGTACATTGAAACCTTGCAGTCGTTTGTAGCGGGCGTAAATATCCGAAGCAATATATCCCAGCGGATGACCTACATGCAATCCCGCACCGGAGGGGTAGGGGAACATGTTCAGTACATAGAATTTTTTCTTCGTTTCGTCTTCCGTCACTTGGTAGGTTTTGTTTTCCACCCACCTTTTCTGCCATTTCTTTTCAATTTCCCTGAAATTGTATTCCATAGTGGTACTTATTAATATTTTGTTGAAAACATTGTTTATTCAATGGTTAAAACCGGTTAGTATTCGGTTAATATCGGTGCAAAGTTACGGGTTTATTTTCAGATTTGTAGCGAAGTAACATAAAAAACAATGGCAAAGACTTGATAATTCACTTTTTATTACTTACATTTGTGATGTGCTTTTAAAACTAATTTTTTGTTTGTAATACAAATAATAGCTAAATTAATTCAATAGGATATTTACTAAAAGATTTTTAGGATATAGCGAAGGATGAAGTCTGGGAAGATTTCATCCTTTGTGTTTTTTGTCTGTGTATTCGGCAGATTGTTGTTTATTATTCTGCCGATAAATGAGAGTTCGTTCAATAGGCTTCTAATAAGGGGTTTAAAGATTTACTAAAACTCGAAGGAAGATTTACTAAATCTTTCCTCCCGTTTTAGTAAATCTTCCTTCGAGTTTTAGTAAATCCTCCCTGAACATTATTTATGGTTGGTTTCATTGTATTGAAAAAAGAAAGTACGTATATTTGTGCGACTTATCGGAAGTGTATGAACGCAATGAAAAATTATACTTATCATCTTGTCGCCGTCCTTACGGTAGGTATTTGGGGGCTGACCTTTATTTCAACGAAAGTATTGATTGGGCACGGTCTTTCTCCGCAGGAAATATTCTTGCTTCGTTTCCTGATAGCTTATATGGGCATTTGGCTTATTTCTCCCCGAAAACTGTTTGCCGACAATTGGAAAGATGAATTTTGGATGTTTTTAGGAGGCATAACAGGCGGTTCATTCTACTTTTTTACAGAAAATACAGCTTTGGAGATTACATTGGCGACGAATGTGTCGTTTATTGTCTGTACGGCTCCGTTGCTCACCACCATTCTTTCTTTGTGGATTTATAAAAAGGAAAAGGCTACCCGTGGATTGATGGCTGGTTCATTGCTGGCATTGGTTGGTGTGGCATTGGTGGTTTATAATGGTAGTTTTGTATTGAAGATTTCTCCTTTAGGTGATTTCCTTACTTTGCTTGCTGCTTTTTCCTGGGCATTCTATAGCTTGATAATGAGAAAAATGTCCAATTGTTATGGTATAACTTTCATTACCCGTAAGATATTTTTTTATGGAGTATTGACTATTCTTCCTGCATTTCTGATTCATCCCTGGAATTTCGACATTGCCCGTCTTCTCGAGCCGGCTATTCTGTTCAATTTACTTTTCCTGGGTGTATTGGCTTCCTTGATTTGTTTTGTAGTCTGGAACGTAGTATTAAAACAGCTGGGAACGATAAGAGCTTCCAACTATATTTATCTGAATCCTCTCTTCACTCTGGTAGGTTCTGCTTTTCTGCTTGGCGAACAGCTTACTATAGTTGCTTTGATGGGGGCGATACTGATATTGGGGGGAGTTTATTGGGCAGGAAAAAAATAAATACAAGATAAATGGGGTTGTGTCTGCAAAGACACAGCCCCATTATTAATGTGATTTAGCAAAATTCTTTTTATGGATTACATTTGAGTTCAGCAGACATTAAATAAGTATTATATGGTAGCCACATAGACATAATGAAATAAAGTATATTTCCTTTGAGTGATATGGGGTGAATATAAGAACCATACAATTGTGAATATTGCCAGCCATCGACTAGTTTTTGTGGTTTACTCCATTCCCCTATAATATGATCTGCTGTTCGGAATGAGATATCATAGCGTGTACTATTGAAATAGAGCAATATCCATTTTTTAAATTCTGGATGATAAGCGATGGAAAGTTCTCCAGATATATCATTGAATAATGGAGTGGCTGCAGTTTCATTTCCTTTAATCCATCCACTTCCATTCCAAAATTCGTATTCTGTTTGATTTTCAATATTTTCTTCTAAAAAACGAGCAAGATGAGGCTTATTGTCACGTCCAGTAATTGTACCCACCATATAAATATATCCGTCTTTTTTGAAATAGCTTACTTGACCAAAATTACTTGTTGAACCAAATTTTACATTTTGGCAACGTGTCCAAGTAATTCCATTGTCTGAAGATTTGTAAAGACTTGAAAAGTTAGTTATCCATCCTGCCCAATTACGAATATTCATGTAATGAACATAATCTATGCCATTGGCACGAATGGCTGCTGTGGGAATAGAAGTCCAATCTCCATTACCACTTCCATCTTTACCTCCATAACATATTTCACGAGCATTTTTACCACTTTCATCCATAGTAGCACCATTAATGGTGAGCCCATCAGAAAGATCTTGATCGTCAGAGAAAAGCAAAACATTACTTCTCCAGTTACTCCCATTGGGTCCTGGATTTACAAAATTTGGATAAAAGTCACTACCGAATGTATCGCCGAAAAAAAGTCCATAATGTCCGGGTTGTAATTCCCAAACAATACCTAAATCTGTACCACCTACATTGTATAATTCATTAGTACGATTATTTACTTCAAATTCTACAATAGGTAATCCGTTTGTGCCATTTATTTCAGCACCAGTAATACGGGATACACATTTTAAATTTGAAAATTTTAATTCTCTAGAATAATTGACGATACCTTTATTGACTATCAATTTGGAAATTTCTGATGACTGATTATTATTATCTACTGCAATAAATTCAAAATAAAATGTAGAAGAATCATCCTTTTTTATAATATATTCAAATATATATTCTGGTGATAAATTTGATTTTATATATTTCTCAGAAATATTATTAGTATCGTTAATTTTATTTATTACTAAATAAGCTAGTTGATCGAATTCTTTTATTGATACTTTGATAGATATTATACCATTAATCGCAGTAATTTCATTTTGAGAAAGGTTAACTTCTAAATTATAACTATTTACTTTATCTGTATCCGAATTTTCACAACTTGTAAGCCCCCATATAGAAAGGAGGCTTGCAAGTAATAATACATGTATTCGTATCATGATTTTTTATAATTTTGTAATATGTAATAGCGCTCCTCCATCCCTTGCCAGATTCAGTTCAATGATATCCTTCCTTGTAACTTTCCGCACCAGTCTGTCCAGATTGTTTGGATTCCGCTCCACATCCTCCGCATCGGTATAGATCGTTGCCTGGTAGTCCCCCTCACTAAGGAAGTCCAATTCCAATTTCAGATCCCTTTCCGTACCGTTGTTCAGCGAGCCCACCCACCAGTCCGAACCGCTCCTGCGGGCCACCGTGACATGCTCATTCATCCTTGCCAGCGGAACTCTTATC
>NZ_QTMH01000011.1:104241-227202 GCF_003603065.1 Bacteroides sp. AF20-13LB | reverse complement strand
CGTTTTCAGAAGAAGCCTCCGTGTCTGATAAGGATACGGAGGCTTTGTTCGTTTTATATACCTCTCCTCTAACATTCCGTTTCTACCGCTAATCACTATACCTTATTATATATAATTATTCATCGTATATTCATCAGATTAATTCCCGAATTAAGGTGCTAAATGAATGATTAAAAACGTTTAAAATCAGTATTTTATATCCTATTCCCACTTTCGTATTTCATATATTCTTCGTACCTTTACAGAGTATTAAAAGGTATAGTAAATCCTTTAATCAGTGAACAATTTAATCTTTTTACAAAAGAAAGTAACATAGCTGTAAAACAAATAAGAGAGACATCTGTTATTTATTGTAGAATCATTAGACGACATGAAAACAACTGTAAAGACATTCTGGATATGCATGCTACTGATGTTGACTTGCAGCATTAGCGGTAAAGCCATTGACCTGGTGCAGGTGGATGACAGAATGGCCGGAACTGCTGAAGTTTCCGCTTCTTTATCTTCATGTTCTTCTACTTCCGACAATAGTATTGACAAGAAGAATTCATTGTTCACGAATACCAAGTTCGCATGGACTACGGATGTCGAACTGGGAAACAAACCGGTTTCCGAAACTTACTCTTCTCATCAACAGCGTTTGCGCAGGGTGATTGAAGACAATCTTTTCCTCAGAAACATTCTTTTGATGTTATCCAACCACGAGAATCTACTCGTGCAAGGCCGCTCTAAATTATACTACTCAGATAAAGACCCGTACTATGCATTGACGGGCAGTGATTACTATATTTATACGCTTCGGCGGATTTTGATTTAGCCAACTTTTCTTCTTATTGATTTCCCCCTTTTTCTCCTTATTGTCTTGAAGAGACTGAAGGCAGGTGACCTTTAGTGTACATATATGTTAGTTAAGGTTGCAAGGATGATTACGCCCTATCGGTTCGTAAGCGGGAAGTCGTATCCCTATGCTTTATTTTCAAAACTCTATTTAAATACCAACAATTAAACTTTTCATCATGGAAACTACTCAAAAAAAAGCAGCCTCTTTTAAAGGCATCAGATCCGCCGGTTGGGTAATCGTAATCTGCTTTATCATCGCCGTGCTTATTTTTCACTTTGTGTTGGGAAATCCCTCCAACTTTATGAACAACGACCCGAACAACCATCCGTTGCCGGGTAACTTCCTCGGTACCATCTATAAAGGTGGATTCATTGTTCCTGTAATTCAAACGCTTTTGCTGACTGTCATCGCACTGAGTATTGAACGTTATATTGCCATTGGCGCTGCCTTTGGTAAGGGGTCATTGGTGAAATTCGTAGCTAACATCAAAGCAGCCTTGGCTGAAGGTGATATGAAGAAGGCACAACAAATCTGCGATTCACAACGTGGTTCTGTAGCCAATGTGGTAAATGCCACTTTGAAGAAGTATGCCGAGATGGAGAATGACACAGAGCTGTCCAAAGACCAGAAACTGCTTGCCATCCAGAAGGAATTGGAAGAAGCCACTGCGCTGGAACTGCCGATGATGGAGCAGAATCTTCCTATTATTGGTACCATCACGACTTTAGGTACATTGATGGGATTGCTCGGTACAGTTATCGGTATGATCCGTTCATTTGCCGCCCTTGCAGCCGGAGGTTCAGCCGACTCCATGGCTCTGTCGCAAGGTATTTCTGAGGCTTTGATTAATACTGCCTTCGGTATCTTGACCGGTGCATTGGCCGTTATCTCCTACAACTATTATACAAACAAGATTGACAAGTTGACTTACAGCCTCGATGAGGTTGGTTTCTCCATCGTGCAGACTTTTGCAGCTACCCATAAATAGTTGACTGCTGATAGTTGGAGCTGCGCTGTGACGTAGGCTTCTATTATCTATTCAACGAATGAATTCTCAATTTTAATTTTCAATGAAACGATTATGGGCAGAGCGAAAATAAAAAAGAAAAGTACGTTCATCGATATGACGGCGATGAGTGACGTAACTGTACTGCTGCTGACCTTCTTCATGCTGACTTCTACGTTCGTGAAGAAAGAGCCGGTACAAGTAACGACTCCCGCCTCTGTATCCGAGATTAAGATTCCGGAGACAAATGTACTCCAGATATTGGTCGATCCGAGCGGAAAAGTATTTATGAGTCTGGACAAGCAGTCCGACTTGCGCGAAGTGCTGGAAGCTATGGGGCAGGAGTATGGAGTGACTTTCACTCCGGAGGAAACTAAAAAATTCATGCTGGCGTCTACCTTTGGTGTGCCGATGAAGAGTATGAAGAAATACCTCGACTTGCCGCAAGACCAGCAAGATGCTGTATTGAAGAATGAGGGGATACCGACAGACAGTATTGACAATCAGTTCAAGGCCTGGGTACGCAACGCCCGTGCAGTGAACAGTGATTTGCGCATTGCCATCAAGGCAGATGCCAATACTCCTTATTCCGTAATAAAAAATGTGATGAACTCACTTCAGGACCTCAGAGAGAACCGGTACAACCTGATTACTTCTCTGAAGACCACAAGTGAAGAGTGACAAGCTACGAGTTACAAGTAGAACAAGAAAGGAAACATTATGGCTGAAATACAAGAAAGCGGCAACAAGAAAGGTGGAAAAAGCAAGCAGAAGAAAATGACTGTCAGGGTGGACTTTACACCTATGGTGGACATGAACATGTTGCTGATTACCTTCTTTATGCTTTGTACCTCACTGAGCAAACCTCAGACCATGGAGATAAGCATGCCGAGCAATGACAAGACCATCACCGAGGAGCAGCAGACCAAAGTCAAGGCTTCCCAAGCCATCACGCTGTTGCTGGGGGATGACAACAAGTTGTATTATTACGAAGGGGAACCTAACTACAAGGACTATACTTCACTGAAGGAAACTACCTATCAGGCGGATGGTCTGCGGGCAATGCTTCTGCAACGTAATAGAGTTGCTGTGAACGAGGTGAACAGACTGAAGCAGCAGAAACTGGATCTTAAGATATCAGAGGATGACTACCGGAAACAGCTTTCCGAGATAAAAAGCGGAAAGGATACGCCGACAGTCATCATCAAGGCTACCGATAAGTCTTCGTACAAGAATCTGATTGATGCTCTCGATGAAATGCAGATATGTAATATAGGTAAGTATGTGATAACGGATATTGCCGAAGCCGACGAGTTCTTGATGAAGAACTACGAAAGCAAGGGCGAATTGTCCCAGAACATTGCTGAATGATGTGTAACACCCAAAGAAAGGAAAGAATATGGCTAAAGTAGATTTAAGCTCCCAAGCATGGTGTGACCTCGTGTTCAGTGGTAAGAACAAAGCATATGGAGCCTATAAGATGCGTGAGACCTCTCCCAGACGGCACAACATTGCCGTGATACTGGTAATTGTAATTGCATTGATAGGTTTCAGTATCCCTACGCTGATAAAGATGGCTACCCCCAAACAGAAAGAGGTGATGACCGAAGTGACTACCCTTTCGCAGCTGGAAGAACCGGAAGTGAAGCAGGAAGAGATGAAGCGGATAGAGCCCGTGGCCCCACCGCCGCCTGCATTGAAAAGCTCCATTAAGTTTACCGCTCCCGTCATCAAAAAGGATGAGGAAGTGAGGGACGAGGATGAAATAAAAAGCCAGACAGAACTGACGGAAACGAAAGTTGCCATCTCCATTGCCGACGTGAAAGGTAATGACGAGGAACACGGCAAGGACATCGCCGACTTGAAACAAGTGGTGACGCAGGCCGAACCGGAACCTGAAAAGGTTTTCGATATGGTAGAGCAGATGCCCCAGTTCCCCGGTGGTCAGGCCGAGATGATGCAGTTCATCAGCAAGAATATGAAGTATCCGACCATTGCCCAGGAAAACGGTACGCAAGGGCGTGTAACCTGCCAGTTTGTGGTAGGTGCCGACGGCAAGGTGCGTGATGTGAAAGTGCTGAGAGGTGTAGACCCCTATCTGGATAAAGAAGCTGTCCGTGTGATTATGTCCATGCCCAAATGGATTCCCGGCAAGCAGAATGGTAAGGCCGTATCGGTGAAATATACGATACCGGTGATGTTTAGATTACAATAAGTGTGTGTGTTATGAAAACGGTGAAACAACTTCAGCTTTCAGGCTTGCTGGTGCTGCTGACTCTGCTGTCTGCCTGCCAAAGCAAGCCCAAGGACGGACAAACGGATACGTATACCTCCGGTGTGATTGCAATTGCTGCGGACGAAAGTTTCCAGCCTATTGTGCAGGAAGAAATTGACGTGTTCGAAGGACTGTTCCCCTTGGCAGGAATTGTGCCCCGTTATGTGACGGAAGTCGATGCCGTCAACCTCTTGCTCAAGGACAGTCTGCGGTTGGCAATAACCAGTCGCAGACTGACTCCCGAAGAGATGAATTCCTTCAATAGCCGGAAGTTTTTTCCGCAGGAGATAAAGATTGCTACGGACGGGCTGGCATTGATAACCCATCTTGGCAATCCGGATTCATTGATTAGTGTGAAGGACATCCGCCGCATCCTGACGGGTGATGCGAAGCAGTGGAAAGATATCTATCCGGCTTCCCGTCTGGGGGATATCAGTCTTGTGTTTGACAACAAGAACTCCAGTACCGTACGTTTTGCTGTCGATTCCATCTGTAAGGGTGTACCGCTTTCCAGTCAGTTGAAAGCGTTGAAAACCAATAGGGAGGTGATTGACTACGTGGCCCGCACGCCTGATGCCATCGGTATTATCGGCGTGAACTGGCTGAGCGACCGGAATGACAGTACGGGGCTCTCTTTCAGTAAAGAGGTGCGGCTGATGTCCGTCAGTGCTGCTGACAAGGCCATGCCGGACAACAGTTACAAACCCTATCAGGCGTATTTGTATTACGGTGATTATCCGTTGGCACGCAGCATCTATGCCTTGTTGAATGATCCGCGGAGCGCACTTCCGTGGGGATTTGCCTCTTTCCTCGCTTCCGACCGGGGACAGCGGATTATATTGAAGTCGGGATTGGTCCCCGCCACCCAACCGGTGCGCGTGGTGAACGTCAAGGATGAATAACTAAAATGAATGCTAACATGAAACGTAGATTTGTATTTTGTTTGGGAGCGATGCTGTTTGCAGGTACGCTCGCCGCACAAACGCCGGTGCCCGAATGGCAGGCGGGGGTGGATAAAGTAAAAAGTCTGATAAAGACGAATCCGGAGCAGGCTTCCGACGCAGCCGGAGAACTGCTGAAGGGCAAGAACAAGAAAAATGTGGAGCTTGTGACTTCCGTGGCCCGTGCCTATCTGGATGTAGGACAGCTGAAAGAGGCGGAAACCTATCTGGAGATGGCAAGAAAGGCCGACAACAAGGCTCCGGCAGTTTCTGTACTCGAGGGTGACATCGCTTTTGCCCGGAAAGATATCGGAAAGGCATGCCAGCTTTATGAGCAAGCCATCTATTTTGATTCGAATTATAAGGATGCGTATCTGAAATATGCGCAGGCATACAAGTCTGCCAGTCCTTCGCAGGCCATAGAGAAGCTGAACCAGCTGAAGGCCATAGCTCCGGATTGCCTGGAAGCAGACAAGGAGCTGGCGGAAGTGTATTACGCCACCAACCGTTTTGGCAAGGCTGCCGACACCTATGCCAAGTTCATCGATACTCCCGTGGCTACGGAAGATGACATCCTGAAATATGCTTTTGCACTATTCTTGAACCACGACTTCGAGAAATCCTTGGCGGTGGCGCAGAAAGGTTTGCAGAAGAATGCCCGCCATGCCGCATTCAACCGGCTTGTGATGTACAACAATGTCGACCTCAAGCGTTATGACGAGGCAGAGAAGGCTGCCGATGCTTTCTTCAATGCTTCGGATAATGCCGATTATTCATGCTTGGATTACCGCTATCACGGTGCTCTGTTGAGTGCTCTGAAGAAATATGACCAGGCCATTGAGGAATATGGTAAGGCATTGGAGAAGGATGAGAGTCAGGTGGATTTGTGGCGTGAGATTGCCGATGCTTATGAATTGAAAAACGACTATACCCAAGCCATTGCTGCTTATAAAAAGTACTATGACTCGCTGGCACAAGGTAAAAAGACGTCCGAAAACTTATTCCAGTTAGGGCGTCTGTACTACGGAGAGGGTACGTCCTCGGACACTCTCTCCGTTCAGTCTGCCGACCGCATGGCGGCATTGCAGGCTGCCGACTCTGTGTTCGCACTTGTTGCCGAACAAGCTCCCGACAGTTATTTGGGAGATATGTGGCGCGCCCGCACACACTCTGCCATGGACCCCGAAACTACAGAGGGATTGGCGAAACCTTATTACGAGAAGGTGGTGGACGTACTGCTTGCCAAAAACGAACCGAGGTACAACTCTGCATTGATAGAGTGTTACAGTTATCTGGGCTACTACTATCTGTTGAAGAGTGACTATGCTACTTCGAAAGAGTACTGGAATAAAATTCTGGCTATCGACCCCACCAATGCCACAGCAAACAAGGCATTGGACGGCATCAAATAGCAATAATTTTAGTTGTTTGTCGTGTCGGGAGGAGTGGAGAGTGATTCTTAGCTCCTCCTTTTTTGTTGCAGGGTCCCCCTTGGAGGCAGTGATTGCTTGCGGTAGTCCGTGGGTGAAGTGCCTAAGTGTGTCTTCACATACTTCCCGAAAAAGGAGATGTTGGGGAAATCCTGATGCTCGGAAATCTCCTTGATAGACTTATTGGAATACTTCAGAAAATATTTGATGTCTTCGACCACATAATCGTTTATCCACTCGAAGGCTGTCTTTCCGCTGACCTTTTTGCAGACGGTGGAAAGATATTTGGGAGTAACACACAGCTTACCCGCATAATAGGAAATAGAACGTTTTTTCACCTCGGTGCAGGCCAGCAGGTCGAGGAATCTCTTGAATAGAATGTTGCTCCGCTTCACCATTTGGCTTTCGGGAGGGGTGCTCAACTGGTTTAAATCTGCCAGCAGCTCATACAGCATGGTGCGTATCAGCGACCTGATGACTTCTTTGTAGTAGGGCTGCTCCGCTTGTTTCATTCGGGCACGTATCACCTTATAGTATAAATCGAACAGTTGCACTCTGTCCTTGTCAATGCGTACTACCGGATTCTGGCTGATATAGAAAGCCTTGTTCCATATGTCACTACTTTTATGAAGGTACTTCTGTGTAATCTGGGTCGACAGACAGAACATGGCGCCCTTGAAGTCGGAACTGGTTGTGCAATTGCTCAGAATCATATTGGGCATACAAATCAGCATCTCACCGGGGTAGATAGCATATTTTTGGGTATTGATGTTTATCTGCAGTCTTCCTTTTACACAGACCACATAGATGTTTGCATTCAACTTGAAATACTTGTTGAAAAGCAAGTTCTTGAAATCTCCAAGTATAGCAATATCGTTGTCGGTATAGTCCGTACTTGTATATTCTGCTATATTGTATGTGTTAAGTTGGTAAATCTTTTCTTCGTTTTTCATATTCATGTCTTTAGCTCCTTTGCAAATGTAAAGCAAGTGGCAGGAAATATAGAGTCCTAAATGGATACAGAAGTGTCCTAATCTTCTTGCGTGTGAGGCTAATTTCGAACCAAAGAATAGAATTGTTCCTTTTTCTGAGCATTTTTTTTCTTGAAACGCTTGTCGTATTGAAAAGAATGTCTACTTTTGCGGTGTACTATTATACTAATACACATAAACAATAAGATATTTAATTCATCCAAGCGTATGTTACAAGTAGAAAACATTTCATTTAGTTATCGCAAGGGGCGGAAAGAAGTCCTGAGCGATTTTTCACTTTCGCTGGAAGCCGGCCGGGTTTACGGTCTGTTGGGTAAGAACGGAGCCGGCAAGTCTACGTTGCTCTATCTGATGAGCGGTTTGTTGGCTCCCAAACGTGGGAGAGTGATGTATCATGATACCGACATGCGCCGCCGGTTGCCCGTCACGTTGCAGGACATGTTTCTGGTACCCGAGGAGTTCGAGCTGCCTCCTATTTCCTTGGTCAGCTATATTGAACTGAACAGTAAGTTCTATCCCCGTTTCAGCAAGGAAGACATGGTGAAGTACCTACATTTCTTCGAGATGGATATGGATGCTGATTTGGGAGCCTTGTCCATGGGGCAGAAAAAGAAAATCTTCATGAGTTTTGCGCTGGCCACCAATACTTCCCTGCTGCTGATGGATGAGCCTACCAATGGACTGGATATTCCGGGAAAGAGCCAGTTCCGCAAATTTCTGGCTTCGGGTATGTCGGACGACAAGACGATTGTCATTTCCACCCATCAGGTGCGTGACATTGACAAAGTACTGGACCATGTGCTGATTATGGACAACAGCCGCGTATTGCTGGACGAATCCACTGCCAGCATTTGCAGTAAGCTGTTCTTCTTGGAGAGTGACGACCGGGAGTTGGCTGCGACTGCCTTGTACACGCTTCCCTCCGTACAAGGCAATTTCTTGATGCTGCCCAATACGGAAGGTGAGGAATCGGAGATTAATCTTGAACTGCTGTTTGGCGCCGTACTTGCAGAGCCTGGGAAGATAGCGGAAATGTTTCACACTAAAACAAATGAATAATGATACGCGATACCTTTTTTAGTTTGCATCGCTTTGTGAACGTATGCCGCAAAGAGATGGTGGAGAATTGGAAGACCTATATACTCCGCTCGGTGATGGTCTACGGAATGTTGGCCATAGTCTTTGTCTGGAATGGATACTATCAGTATCACAATCTGGAAGCGGGAGCTGTGGGCATGGACCCTATCTGGGAGTTTGAGTCCAGATTCTTTCTTTGGGGACTTGTCATTTGGGGATGCATTAGCGCCTCGTTTACCATGGAAAGGATGAAAAGCAAGACGAGTCGTACCGTTGTGCTCATGACACCTGCCACCATGTTCGAGAAATTCTTTGCCCGCTGGCTGGTGGCTACCTGCGGCTTTATCTTGGTCTTTCTGATAGCTTTCAAGCTGGCGGACTTGACAAGAGTCGTCTTCTATCTTCTGGCCTACCCGGAGCTGCATGTCGTTCACTCCTTTCCGTTGTGGGAATTCTGCTGTAACACGAACCGTTTCTATGAGACGATAGGAAGCGGACCGGCTGTGGTGGGTATATTCCTGAGCTGCTACTTTTTTCTACAGTCTTTCTTCCTGCTGGGCAGTACGGTCTGGCCCAAAAATGCACTTATCAAGACTTTTGCGGCCGGTGTCTGCATCTTCGTTTCATATATCCTGATAGCTGTATTGTGTCTGGAAACCATTCTACCCAATAATTTTTTTATGACCGAGCCTTATATCAACAGGGAAGCATCGAGTGACTGGCTGATTTTTATAACTTCGTTTTTCGCCCTTTTCAACTGGGTGCTTGCCTATTTCCGTTTCAAGGAGTCCGAAATCATTAATCGCTGGTAACTATGAACTTTAAGGAAAGCAAAGCCATCTACCTGCAAATAGCAGACCGCATTTGCGACGAGGTACTTCTCGGGCAATATCAGGAGGAAGAACGTATTCCTTCGGTACGGGAATATGCGGCTGTGGTAGAGGTCAACGCCAATACGGTGATGCGTTCGTACGACTACTTGCAGACGCAAGGAGTGATTTACAACAAGCGGGGTATCGGCTATTTTGTGTCGGTAGGTGCACGTAAGCTGATTCTTTCGTTGAGGAAAGAGTATTTTCTGAAGGAGGAAGTGGATTATTTCTTCAAGCAGATTTTCACGCTGGGCATCTCTGCCGAGGAGTTGTCCGGGATGTATCAGGAGTTTATCAAGAAACAAAAATAAAAGAAGACAGTTATGAAACGAACGACTTATATAATGATAGGAATGCTGGTTACCGGTGTGGCAATGGTATGCGGACTCATGTTCTATGTGGTGGACCGCAATGTCACTCAGAAAGATAATTTTATGGAAATCGGCGGAGAACGGAAAACGGTGCAGCTGCCCTCGTGCAGGGTGTTGAAGCTGACACAGCCTCCGGTGGTGTGGAAACAGAAAAAAGAAGGTATTGTGGAGGCAGAGCGTATGTTCTCGTTCGGGGAAGTGCCGTTGGAGGTAACTGCCGGAGACTCTTTGCAGCAGGGCAGTTTCTCCTATGCAGGGGATATGGAGGCTTTTATGTCGATGACTTCCGTTGGCGATACCCTGCTCGTCACCTTTGACTTTCCGGAGGATAAGCTGGAACAGCATCTTCAGAATGACATTTGGATAAGGGTTCGTTCAGAAGGGATGGAATTGCGGTTGCCTGCGGAGGTACAAGCGGTTGTGGTAGATGTGGAAGATATGGAAGCCAATTTCTACGGACTCCGTTGCGATACGCTCTCTTTCCGCACGCGATACCTTGCCCGGCTGGAAGATTGCCATGTCACTGCGCTTGCGGCGCAGGCGCAGAGCTTGCATTTCAACAGCGGCACAGTGCGCAACCTTTATCTGAATCTGGACGAGATAGCCGATTGGGATGTCAATACCGGTTCCTTCCATATCGATACGGAGCATCTGTCCGGCAGCCGCTATCATCGTTGTCTTTTACAGAAGAATGAATGCCGCCGGGTGTTCTGGACACCGTTAAAGGATGATGCCTCTTTGAGTGTGGAGTTAAAACAAGCAGTTAAAATAGAAGTAGGTGAGTAGCCATAATACGAAATGACTTATCTTTGCACATGAATCAAAAAGTGTAGAGTATATGGCCTTGCAATTGGCATTCGTATTGGTAGCTATCATTATAGGCGCCCGCTTGGGCGGCATTGGACTAGGTGTAATGGGAGGGATAGGTCTGGCAATTCTGACGTTTGGTTTCGGATTGCAGCCTACATCACCTCCCATTGACGTTATGTTGATGATAGCCGCCGTCATTTCTGCCGCATCCTGCATGCAGGCGGCTGGCGGACTGGATTATATGGTAAAGCTGGCAGAACGGTTGTTGCGGAAGAATCCTTCGCAGGTCACCATCTTGAGCCCTATTGTGACCTATTTGTTTACTTTTGTTGCCGGTACGGGACATGTGGCATATTCGGTGCTTCCCGTGATTGCCGAGGTTGCCACGGAGACCAAGATTCGTCCCGAGAGGCCACTGGGCATTGCGGTGATTGCTTCGCAGCAGGCTATTACGGCAAGTCCCATTTCGGCTGCCACCGTCGCACTGCTTGGGTTGCTGGCGGGATTTGATGTCACCTTGTTCGATATTCTGAAAATAACGATTCCTGCTACCATTATCGGGGTACTTGTGGGCGCCTTGTTCTCCATGAAGGTGGGCAAGGAGCTGGCAGACGACCCGGAGTACAGAAAGAGGTTGACCGAAGGCTATCTTGATGTCAAGAAGGTGGAGATAAAGGATATACACAATAAACGGCATGCCGTCTTGTCTGTGCTTATCTTTATCCTTGCCACTGTTTTTATCGTGTTCTTTGGTTCGTTCGACAGTTTGCGTCCTGCCTTCGTGATAGACGGCGAGACGGTGAGACTCGGCATGTCCGCCATTATCGAAATCGTGATGCTCTCTGCCGCCGCCCTCATCTTGCTGCTGACTCGCACCGACGGCATGAAGGCAACGCAAGGCTCCGTCTTCCCGGCAGGCATGCAGGCGGTGATTGCCATATTCGGCATTGCCTGGATGGGAGATACTTTTCTTCAGGGAAACATGCTTCAGTTGACCCAGTCCATCGAGGGAGTGGTGAGGCAAATGCCGTGGCTGTTCGGGATAGCCTTGTTTGCCATGTCGATTCTGCTTTATAGCCAGGCCGCCATGTGCGCGCACTGATGCCTTTGGGCATCGCTTTGGGCATTTCGCCTATGATACTGGTTGCTCTGTTCCCGGCCGTAAACGGTTACTTCTTTATTCCCAACTATCCCACCGTAGTAGCAGCCATTAATTTCGACCGTACCGGAACTACCCGTATCGGCAAGTATGTGCTGAACCACTCGTTCATGCTTCCCGGACTTGTTTCGACTGGCGTTGCCATCGGGCTGGGGTTGCTTTTCATCAGGATATTCTAAGGGAAACCGCTGCTTTCAATCCGTTGTATATAGGGCTTTGTTTACTTGTGTATAGGGGAGTGTTCCCTTTTACTCATTGCCTTATCAGCGCCTAATGGTCGTGCGGCGATCTGCTGACGGCTGTTAAGCGGGTTGTTGATGGCCGTTAGGCGATTGCATCATGGCCGTTGCATACTGTTGATTCCTTATGTCCGACGTAATAAATACCTTCATTCTCTGAATAAAGCACAGAGGAAAACAGTATTGAAGTCTTGGCTTTGTGTGGCTGTACGCATTTGTTCTGATTGCATTTGAAGGGGGAGGAGATGGAATTAATACCGTGTTTGCAGGATATTGATTTCGTGCAGGTACGATATAAATAAGATGTGATGCAAGAAATTAATAACTTGTGTTACTTCATGTTAGCTTCTTGTGTGTCAGTATTTCTGTTTGTGAAACGGTGTGGAAGCAAATTTTGCTTCCACACTTTTGAGTTGCTTCCACCGCATCTGTAATGCCGATGAATAAAGGGATGTGGAGAGGAGGTGGAAGTGTGGAAGCAATTTGCACAAACATTATTTGCGCAAACATTTTTTTCTGTCCTTGATGGGAATTAAAAAAAATGAGGATAAAGGCCTTTAAACCTTTTATCCTCATTGTAGTTGCGGAGATCCGACTCGAACGAATGACCTTTGGGTTATGAGCCCAACGAGCTACCAACTGCTCCACTCCGCGATGTTATTGTTTTGTGGGTGCAAAGGTACGGCTTTTTATTTAATATGCAAATAAAATGCATGATATTTTTGAGGTTAAGTGGATTTTAATGAGTAATATGTTGATAAATAGAACGATAATAAGCCTACTTTTTTTCTTCCTTTTTAGGGCTGTTCATTAATAAAATGAATGTTTTCTTGTAAGATATGCGGAAATGTCTTACTTTTGCTCAAATAATAAAGCAATGTGCAATTAATCTATGACCGTATCGAAGACAAAAGCTAAATTAGTGGACGTTGCCCGTCAGCTGTTTGCAAAGATGGGTGTTGAAAATACCACGATGAATGATATTGCCCTCGCTTCAAAGAAAGGTAGGAGAACGCTCTATACCTATTTTAAGAGCAAGGAAGATATCTACTTGGCTGTTGTTGAGTCGGAGCTGGATATTCTTTCGGATATGATGAAGCACGTGGTAGAGAAAGATATTCAGCCGGACGAGAAACTGATGGAAATGATTTACACTCATCTGGATGCGGTAAAAGAGGTTGTCTTTCGGAATGGTACTCTTCGTGCCAATTTCTTTCGGGATATTTGGAGAGTGGAGAAAGTGCGCAAACGTTTCGATGCTACAGAGACCCAGCTTTTCAAGGAGGTTCTGCGTGAAGGTATGGAGAAGGGTGTTTTCCAGATAGATGACTTGGATATGACTGCCGAGATTGTGCATTACAGTGTCAAAGGTATTGAAACACCTTATATCCGCGGCCATATAGGGGCCAATCTGGACGATGCGGTACGCGATACTTACGTGACCCGTCTGGTACTTGGTGCATTGGGAAAGAAGTAAGAATACATTTTATAAATAATTTTAAAATAATATGGGATTATTAGATGGAAAAACAGCCATTGTGACAGGTGCTGCACGCGGCATCGGCAAGGCTATCGCTTTGAAGTTCGCTCAAGAAGGAGCAAATATTGCATTCACTGACTTGGTGATTGATGAAAATGCCGAGGCTACGGCAAAAGAATTGGAAGCTTTGGGAGTAAAGGCAAAAGCTTATGCCTCCAATGCAGCAAACTTTGAAGACACTGCCAATGTAGTGGCAGAAATCCATAAGGACTTTGGACGTATTGATATTCTGGTAAACAATGCCGGTATCACACGTGACGGTCTGATGATGCGTATGAGCGAACAGCAATGGGATATGGTTATCAATGTCAACCTGAAATCGGCATTTAACTTTATCCATGCCTGCACACCCATCATGATGCGCCAGAAGGCGGGTAGCATTATCAATATGGCATCTGTGGTAGGTGTTCACGGCAATGCCGGCCAGGCCAACTATTCTGCTTCCAAAGCCGGTATGATTGCTTTGGCCAAGTCTATCGCTCAGGAGCTGGGTTCTCGCGGTATCCGTGCCAATGCCATTGCTCCGGGCTTCATCATGACAGCCATGACCGATGCCTTGTCTGAAGAGGTGAAGGCTGAATGGTGCAAGAAGATTCCTTTGCGTCGTGGCGGCACACCCGAAGACGTGGCAAATATCGCTACTTTCCTGGCTTCTGATATGTCTTCTTATGTATCCGGTCAGGTTATTCAGGTAGATGGTGGGATGAATATGTAATTTAATGATTAATGATTAGTGATTAATGTTTAATGAGAAGTTGGGTGTTAGTCATTAATCATTAATCACTAATCATTAAACATTAACAATCGATGACTGTCGTATACGAAGACAATCATATCATTATAGTCAACAAGACCGCTTCCGAGATAGTTCAGGGAGACAAAACGGGTGATACACCGCTTTCGGAAACTGTAAAGCAGTATCTGAAAGAGAAGTACAGCAAGCCTGGAAATGTCTTTATCGGTGTCACCCACCGGCTGGACCGCCCCGTGAGCGGTCTTGTTGTTTTTGCCAAGACCAGTAAGGCACTGTCGCGTCTGAACGAGATGTTCAAGAATAGCGAGGTGAAGAAGACTTACTGGGCAGTGGTGAAGAACCTGCCCCGTGAGGAA
Source organism: Bacteroides sp. AF20-13LB (assembly GCF_003603065.1). Classification (NCBI taxonomy): domain Bacteria; kingdom Pseudomonadati; phylum Bacteroidota; class Bacteroidia; order Bacteroidales; family Bacteroidaceae; genus Bacteroides; species Bacteroides sp. AF20-13LB. Next base: position 212,539 of record NZ_QTMH01000011.1, on the reverse strand, counting down.
GAGGGGGAATTGGTGAACTATCTGGTGCGAAATGAGAAACAGAACAAGAGTTATGCATACGACAAGGAGGTGCCGGGCAGCAAGAAAGCGATTTTGCATTATCGGCTCATCGGGCGGTCGCAGAACTATTATCTGTTGGAAATAGATTTGAAAACCGGACGCCATCACCAGATACGCTGTCAGTTGGCAAAGATGGGCTGTCCCATCAAGGGAGATTTGAAGTATGGTTCGCCCCGCTCCAATCCCGACGGCAGCATTTGTCTGCATGCGCGGTATATCCGTTTTGTGCATCCGGTGTCCAAAGAACTGATAGAAGTGGAGGCTCCCGTCCCTCCCGGAAATTTATGGAATGGTTTTGAAACGATTTAATCTTACAGTAATGAAGAAAATCACAGTTTTGTCGGGTTTGCTGCTCCTTGCGGGATTGGCTGCCCAAGCTCAGGAAAGAGTTGCTGAGTATAACGTGCGTCCGGCCGTTACGGTGCGTACTCCCCTTCAGGGTGATAGCGTCAACTTCAAGGGAGATAAGTTTACTATCGGCAATCTTCTGAAGACGAAGGTCAGTCTTAACTTCGACGAGGGTTCGTACGAACGCATGGCTGCTGATACGGCTGGATATGTAGCTGTGGCAAAGGCAGACAAGGACAATCTGTTCTATCTGTTTGCTACCAATCTGCGTGCGGAGCGTTTCATGAAGGGCAAGCTGAATGTATATTCTCCTGCCCGTTTTGAGGTGTTTGTAAACGGTGAATCCAAGCAAGTCAAGGAGACAGCGGAGGACAGCTTGTCGCAGGTCCGTCCTACGGCTGTCAGTCTGCGTATGGACCCCGAAGCGGATTATGAGATTGTCATCAAGTTGCTTTCAAGCGCGGACGACAAGATGCAGCCGATGCTGAAATGCGAATTTGAAAAGGAAAAGGACTTTGCCGATGTAGCCTGCCGGATGGCACCGGACATGAAGAGACGTTTCTCTTTGTTCAACACCAATTTCGGCTCCCGAGCGAGCAGGGTTTCTCTTTCGCCCAACGGCAAGTATCTGCTGACCCGCTATTCGGACAATTACGACGTGAAGCGTTCCAGGACCCGTTGTGAGCTGACCGAGGTAAAGACCGGCCGGGTGATATTGCCCAATGCCAATGAAAAGATGAACTGGATGCCCAACAGCAACAAGCTCTATTATACGGTTATGGGCGAGGAGCAGAATGACCTGGTTGTGTTCGATCCCGCCACGATGCGTGAGGAAGTGCTGCTGAAGAATGTTCCCGAAGGATATTTCAGCTGGTCTCCTACAGAAGACTATCTTATCTATATGCTCACGGACGAGGGCGAAAAGGTGAGTGGCCCGTTGAAACGTCTCTTGCATCCGGACGACCGTATCCCCAATTCTCGTGACCGCTATTATCTCATGAAATACGATGTGGCGACGGGACTTTCCGAGCGCCTGACCTACGGTAGTCACAACGTCTATCTGAATGATATTTCCCCGGATGGCAAGAAACTGTTGTGCAGCACTTCCAAGCCGGACATCACTCGATGCCCTTTCTCCCTCTCTTCTCTTTTCGAGATTGATTTGACCACCTTGCAGGCAGATACGCTGGTCGCCTGGGATGCTTATCTGGGAAGTGCTTCTTACTCTCCGGACGGGAAGCAGCTTCTGGTGACGGGCAGTCCGTCTGCTTTCGGAGGCATTGGCAAGAATTGCGGTGAACATCCCATAGCCAATGACTTTGATACCCAAGCATTCATTATGGATTTGGCTACAAAGAAAGTGCAGGCTATCACGCGCGATTTCAATCCTACGGTGTCTCTCGTGCAGTGGAACCGTGTGGACGGATGTATCTATTTCGATACGACTGATGGGGATTGCAGGCATATCTACCGTTATGTTCCGAAGACGGGCGGCTTTGAAATGCTTCCGCTTGAAGAAGATGTGATTACTTCCTTCACGCTGGCCAATGACAATCCGGTTGTGGCTGCCTATGTGGGCGGAGGAAACACCAGCACGGGCGTAGCTTATACGTACGACACGAAGAAAAAAGTTTCTACCCTGCTTGCCAATCCCATGAAGCCCATCCTCGATAAGATTGAGCTGGGACAGATGGAAGAGTGGAACTTTACAGCTTCGGACGGTACGGAGATAAAGGGAATGGTTTGTCTGCCGCCGTCTTTTGACCCGAACAAGAAGTATCCGCTTATCGTATACTATTATGGAGGAACGACTCCTACAACCCGCGGTATAACTTCCCCGTACTGTGCACAGTTGTTTGCGTCACGTGACTATGTGGTTTATGTTATCCAGCCCAGTGGTGCCATCGGGTACGGCCAGGAGTTCTCTGCACGCCATGTCAATGCATGGGGTGAGCGTACGGCCGATGAGATCATTGAAGGTACGAAGAAATTCTGTGCAGCCCATCCGTTTGTCAACGATAAACGTATCGGATGTCTGGGTGCCTCTTATGGAGGATTCATGACGATGTATCTGCAGACTAAGACGGACATGTTCGCTGCCGCTGCCTCGCATGCTGGCATCAGCAATGTAACGAGCTATTGGGGCGAGGGTTATTGGGGATATTCCTATAACTCTGTTGCGGCAGCCGATAGCTATCCTTGGAATAATCCCGATTTGTTTACGAAGCATGGAGCATTGTTCAATGCGGACAAGATTAATACCCCTCTGTTGTTGCTGCATGGCACGGTAGATACAAACGTGCCTATCGGTGAAAGTATCCAGTTGTATAATGCGCTGAAGATATTGGGCAAGCCGGTGGAATTTATTACCGTGGACGGTGAAAACCATTTTGTACTTGATTATGCAAAACGTGAATTGTGGCATAATTCAATTATGGCTTGGTTTGCCCGCTGGCTGCAGGATAGTCCGGCATGGTGGAATGACCTTTATCCGGAAAGACATTGGTGATGTTTTAATTAACAATTGATAATAAAAAAAGCCGTTTCCCAGAATAGACAAGGAGGAAACGGCTTTTTTGTTGTAGTGTGCTTACTGTTATTGGGCCACTTTTGCTGTGTCTTGGACGTTCTCGGCTTTCTGCAAAGTATCCGTTACCACAGTGTCGTTAGACAAGGTTGTTGTCTTACTCGGCTGTTCTACCGGAGCCTTAGCTTGAGCCAAGAACGTTCCGCCACAAACAAACATAAACAGGGCTGCTACTAATACTAATTTTTTCATAATTCATTTGCTTTTAGGTTGGTATATCTTATTGTTAAGTCTAAGTGCTTGCTTGTTGTAGCGCTTGTTGCTTACGTCTAATATAGGTCAAATGGTGTGCCAGAAAGAATGTGTGTTGGATAATGTTCTGATAGTTAGTGATATATGTTTCTGTGCAAAGTGTGGCATAGTGTGGAAAAGTGTGGAATGTGTGGAGGGGAGTGTGGAATAATTCCACACCCTTTAGTCGGATATGTTATAAAGCTTCAACTTGTTGTACAGCGTTTTGCGGTCAATGCCCAACAGTTGTGCAGCGCGGCTCTTGTTGTTTCCCGTCTGCCGCAAGGCTTCGATGATTTGATGCTTCTCTGCCTCCTCATTGCGGAGAGGGATACCGATGATGCCCGGTGCGGGTCCTTTCAGTTCATTCAGTTCGTTGATAGTAATGAATTTGCCTTGTGCCAGCAAGGTTGCACGGCGTACCATATTCTTCATTTGGCGTAGATTGCCGGGCCAGGGATATTCCAATAGGGCGCGGGATGCCTTGTCATCAAAGCCGGTCAGTTGCTTGTCCATTTCGCGGTTGGCCTGGTCCAGAAAGAAATTGGCAAAGAGCAGGATGTCTTCACGGCGGTCTTTGAGTTGCGGCATACGTAGGGTGAATTCATTGATACGGTGATATAAATCTTCACGGAACGCCCCTTTTTCGATGGCTTGCTCCAGATTTTCGTTGGTGGCGGATACCAGACGTACATCCACGCTTATCTCTTTGTTTGAACCTACCGGACGTATCTTGCGCTCTTGCAAAGCACGCAGCAACTGTATTTGCACTTCATAGCTCAGATTGCCTATCTCATCCAGGAAGATGGTACCGCCGTTGGCTTCGACGAAAGCGCCCGTTTTGTCGGTCAGTGCGCCGGTAAAGGCACCCTTTATGTGCCCGAAGAACTCCGAAGCGGCCAATTCTTTGGGAATAGAACCGCAATCGATGGCTACAAACGGCCGGTCGGCACGCTTGCTGAGCTGGTGGATGCGGTGGGCTACGTATTCTTTGCCCGTTCCGCTGGCACCATTGATGAGTACGGACATATTGGTAGGTGAAACCAGTTTCACATAATTGTAGAGTTGTTTGGCTGCGTCGCTCTCTCCTTCGAGGAAGTCGGAGGAAGACAATGAGCCTTCTGCACTCTTCTGAGACTGATTTTTCATCTTGTCGGAATGCATCGTCTGTTTGGGCGAGACGGATGGTCTGTTTGGGGTAAACGCGTCATCTGTTCGGGACGGATGCATCATCTGTTTCAAAGCGGAGGATGATGCATTCAAGGCTTCGCCTATTTTTTTCAGTAATTCGTCCGGATTCACAGGCTTGGCAATGTAATCGCAGGCTCCCAGTTTCATGGCTTGGACGGCCGACTGTATGTCAGCGTATCCCGTCATGATGATAAGCGGTATTTGCAGGCCGTGTTCGCCCAGCCATTTCAATAAGTCAATGCCATCCTTGTCGGGCAGGCGTAGGTCAGACAAAATCAAGTCCACGGTTTCCGACTCAATATGTTTTTGAGCACGGGCAATGCTGCTGGTGGAGGTTACTTGGAAACCTTTTTTGCCGAGCCATGTTTTTAGCATCATGCCGTAAGTAATATCATCTTCTACAATTAATATGGATGTCATTGCTTTTGCCTTTTATCTCTTTTATGTAGGCAAAGGTAAGTGCTTTTGTCTGATTTTAGTATATTTGCAAACTTAAATTAAATAAAAAACAAAATGAAAAGGAATCTAATTGTATTATTAACTATACTGGTTTGCGGTTTGACTGCTTGCAAGCCGGGACAAAAGAAAGAGGAAAATATGGAAAAAGAAACGAAGCTGAAGATTGAAACAAGTGCGGGTGACATCACCGTGAAACTGTATAATGAAACCCCGAAACATCGTGATAACTTTATTAAGCTGGTGAAAGACGGCACGTATGAAGGTACGCTGTTCCACCGTGTCATCAAGGACTTTATGATACAAGCAGGTGACCCGGAATCGAAAAAGGCTCCAAAAGGCAAGATGCTGGGGGCAGGCGACGTAGGTTATACTGTTCCTGCCGAATTTGTTTATCCGAAGTATTTTCACAAAAAAGGTGCTTTGTCGGCTGCACGCCAGGGTGATGAGGTGAATCCCGACAAGGCATCATCCGGCTGCCAGTTCTACATTGTGACTGGAAAAGTGTATAATGACTCTACCTTGCTGGGGATGGAACAGCAGATGAATCAGATGCGCCTGAACAATGCTTTCAATGCATTGGCGCAGAAACACATGAAGGAAATCTACAAGATGCGTAAGAATAATGACCAGGACGGTCTGATGGATTTGCAAGATTCTTTGATTGCGCAGGCAGAGGCTCAGGTTGCCAAGGAACCGGAGTTCAAGTTTACTCCCGAGCAGGTGAAGGCTTATACTACCATGGGTGGTACTCCGCATTTGGACGGTGCATATACCGTATTCGGTGAAGTGCTGGAAGGTATGGATATAGTTGATAAAATACAGAAGGTCAAGACTGATCGTAACGACCGTCCTGAAGAGGATGTGGTTATTAAAAAAGTGACAGTGATAGATTGATGATAGATTCTGTCATTCTATTTTATGAAGATAAACAAAAAGATATTTGACAACGGTCTGCGGTTGGTGCACAATGAAGATACCAGCACGCAGATGGTTGCCTTGAATATTGTTTATGACGTAGGTGCCCGTGACGAGCATCCCGAGCATACGGGCTTTGCCCATTTGTTTGAGCATCTGATGTTTGGAGGTTCGGTGCATATTCCTGATTATGACGCTCCTTTGCAACTGGCAGGTGGGGAGAATAATGCATGGACCAATAATGATATTACCAATTACTATCTGACGGTTCCAAAATCGAATGTGGAAATCGGCTTCTGGCTGGAGTCCGACCGTATGCTGGAACTGGCATTCAGTGAGCAAAGTCTTGAGGTGCAGCGTGCAGTGGTGATGGAGGAGTTCAAGCAACGTTGTCTGAACCAGCCGTATGGTGATGTGGGGCATCTGCTTCGTCCTTTGGCTTATCAAACGCATCCTTATCGCTGGCCTACTATCGGGAAAGACCTCTCTCACATTGCCAATGCCACGCTGGATGAGGTAAAGGAATTCTTTTTCCGTTTTTATGCACCTAATAATGCAGTTCTGGCCGTTACCGGAAATATTTCGTGGGAAGAAACGATTAGGCTGACTGAAAAATGGTTTGCTCCTATTCCCCGTAGGAATGTGCCTGTAAGACAATTACCGCAAGAAGTTGTACAGACGGCGGAACGCCGGCAGACGGTGGAACGGAATGTTCCTCTGGATGCTTTGTTCATGGCTTATCACATGTGCAGCCGTGAGGATGCCGATTATTATGCCTTCGATATTCTGTCGGATATTCTGAGCAATGGACGTTCCAGTCGCTTGACCCGCAGGCTAGTGCAGGAGCAGAAGTTCTTTTCCAGTCTCGATGCCTATATCTCCGGTACACGGGATGCCGGCCTGCTGCATATCAGTGGAAAACCATCTGCAGGCGTATCTTTGGAACAAGCCGAGGCTGCTGTCCGGAAAGAGTTGGAAGAGTTGAAATCCGGGTTTGTTGGAGAACAAGAATTGGAGAAAGTAAAGAACAAGTTTGAGTCTACACAGATATTCGGCAACATCAATTATCTGAATGTTGCCACGAATCTTGCCTGGTTTGAACTGACCGGACAGGCAGAAGACATAGACCGTGAAGTGGACAATTACCGCTCTGTGACGGCAGAACAGCTTCATAGGGTCGCCCAACAGACCTTCCGCGATGAAAACGGGATTGTGCTTTATTACCAAAAAGAAAACCTTTAGTATGAAAAAATTATTTGATACGTATAAGCAGCACTATAAAGCATTGCTTCTCCTGGGGCTACCCATTGTGGTGGGGCAGTTGGGAGTCATTGTGCTTGGTTTTGCCGATACGCTGATGATTGGGCATCACAGCACGGAGGAACTGGGTGCCGCTTCTTTCGTAAACAATCTGTTTACTCTTTGCATTATTTTCAGTACGGGCTTCAGCTACGGGCTGACACCGGTTGTAGGGGGCTTCTACGGTAACCGCCGCTTTGCCGAGGCAGGGCAGGCGTTGCGGTGTAGCCTGGTTGCCAATGTGCTGGTGGCTTTGTTGCTGACTCTTGTCATGGCTGTTCTCTATTTCAATGTGGAGCGGCTGGGACAGCCCGAAGAATTACTGCCTCTGATTAAGCCTTATTATCTAGTGCTGCTTGCTTCACTGGTTTTTGTCATGTTGTTCAACGGCTTTAAACAGTTTACGGATGGCATCACCGACACCAAGACGACCATGTGGATTCTGCTTGGAGGGAATGCGCTTAACATCGTAGGAAACTATATTCTGATCAATGGAAAATTGGGTTTCCCGGAGATGGGATTGCTTGGTGCGGGTGTAAGTACCTTGTTCTCTCGCATTGTGATGGTCGTGGTCTTTGCGGTGATTGTGCTTCGTAGTCGCCGTTTTATCCGTTATAGACTCGGATTTATGAGGCTGGGATGGTCGACACCGATGTTCAGGAAACTCAATGCTTTGGGCTGGCCTGTCGGTATGCAGATGGGAATGGAGACCGCTTCCTTCAGCCTCAGTGTTGTCATGGTGGGGTGGCTGGGGACACTTGCTCTGGCATCACATCAGATAATGCTCACTATCTCTCAGTTCACCTTCATGATGTATTATGGCATGGGTGCTGCAGTTGCTGTGCGTGTCAGTAACTTTAAGGGGCAGGGCGACGGGCAAAATGTGCGCCGTTCGGCGTATGCTGGCCTTCACGTCATCTTATGCATGGAAGTGGTGCTGTTGAGTATTGTCTTTGCACTTCGCGGTCAGGTCGGAGGATGGTTTACAGATAATATGGAAGTGTCCGGTATGGTAGCCGCTCTCTTCTTTCCGTTCCTGATTTACCAGTTCGGTGACGGATTGCAGATTAATTTTGCCAATGCCCTGCGTGGTATCTCGGATGTGAAACCGATGATGATTATTGCATTTATATCCTATTTTGTTATATCTTTGCCCGTAGGGTACCTCTGCGGTTTCATCTTCGGCTGGGGACTGACGGGGGTCTGGATGGCTTTCCCGTTTGGACTGACCAGTGCAGGGGTGATGCTGTGGCTGAGATTCCGTAGACAGACCAGGGAAAGGATTTGATAATATGAACAGTGTCTCCAAAGTAAAGATTGCCGTAGGCTACACTTTGTTGCTGGCGGTATTGTTTTTTTCCTTGTTCTTCGTACACCGGGAGATGGAGAACCTTATTCTTACCGATGACCGCGATGTACAATGGACAGACAGCGTACTAGCTTTGATACGCGAGAAGGATACCAATACGATAAGAATGCTGCGTACGCTGAGTGAGGCGAATGACAGCATGGTATCCACCAGTGACATTGAGCAGATAATTGCCCAGCAGGACTCGGTAGTGACCCAGCAGCGTGTGCAGCACCGTATCATTACACATCGGGATACCGTCGTGACACGCCCTCGGAAGAAGGGGTTTTTCCGTCGTTTGGGTGAAGTGTTTGTCCCCCCAAAGAAAGATACGGCTATCCAGGTAAAGACCTCCCTTGAATTTGCAACGGATACGGTGATTGAACCCTATAATCCGGCCGATTCTTTGCATGAGAAACTGCGTGCCGTGGCCCAGCAGAAAAAAGCTGTAAACACTGTTATACAGCGACGTAAACGCTATCTGCAACGCTTGGACCATATGCTGACCGCTCGTATTGACAGCTTGCTGAAAGATTACGAGACGGAAACTCTGCTGCGTGCACGGACGGAAGCCGAGTATCAACAGGCGGTCCGACGCCGTTCGGCCAAGATTATCAGTGGTATTGCCGTAGGTGCGGTGTTGCTTTCCGCTTTTTTTCTTATTATCATCGGCCGCGACATAACCCGAAGCAACCGTTACCGTCGTGAGTTGGAAGAGGCCCGTCGTCGTGCCGAGGATTTACTCGCTGTCCGTGAAAAACTGATGCTTGCCATTACCCATGATTTCAAAGCCCCGCTCGGTTCTATTATGGGCTATGCCGACTTGCTTTCCCGTCTGACGGTGGATGAGCGTCAGCGGTTCTATCTGGACAATATGAAAACCTCATCGGAACATCTGCTGAAGCTGGTCGTTGATTTGCTCGACTTCCATCGTCTTGATTTGAACAAGGCCGAAATCAACCGGGTCACCTTTCATCCTTCCCGCCTGCTTGAAGAGATACACGTCAGTTTTGAACCACTTACGGCTGCCAAAGGACTGGCGCTTCATTGCGACATTGCCCCGGAGCTGGGCGGTACCTATATTTGCGACCCCTTGCGTCTGCGCCAGATTATCAACAATTTGCTGTCCAATGCCGTGAAGTTTACGGACCAAGGCAGTGTTACCATGACTGCCCGTTACGAGGACCGTCGACTGGTAGTTGCCATTGCTGATACCGGTAAAGGTATGGAACCTGCCGACCGGGAACGTATCTTCCAGGAGTTTACCCGCTTACCGGGTGCTCAGGGTAAAGAGGGGTTTGGGCTCGGACTTTCCATTGTCCGTATGCTGGTACAGTTGCTTGAAGGCACGATTGATGTAGACAGTGTGCCAGGCAAGGGAAGCACTTTCACCATATATATTCCTATCTATCCCGTAAGGAGTGAAGGACGGAGAATGAAGGATGAAGAATCGGGATGTGCTGCCACGCCGAATGGCAATTCTTCATTCCCCGTTCCTCATTCTTCACTGAAGAATGTCCTCCTTATCGATGATGACCGTATTCAGCTTACCCTTACTGCCGCCATGCTTCAGCAGAGTGGTATAAATTCTGTCTCTTGTTTACAACTGGATGAACTGCTGGATGCCTTGCGCACTGCAACCTTTGATGTTCTGCTTACTGATGTGCAGATGCCTGCTATTAATGGTTTTGATTTACTGAAACTGCTTCGTGCTTCGAACATACCGCAGGCACAGTCTGTTCCGGTGATTGCTGTCACTGCCCGCAGTGACATGCAGCGTGAGGAATTTACGGTGCATGGATTTGCCGGATGCCTGCATAAGCCGTTTACCGTCAGTGAATTGCTACATGAATTGAATATGGAGGACAAAGGGATGGAGGTTACGGAAGTTTCGGAAACTTCGGCTTGCCCGGGGTATAAATTCTCTTCGCTCACTGCTTTTTCGGTCGATGACCCCGAGGCGGCAAAGTCCATTCTGGAAAGTTTTGTGGCTGAAACCCGCCTCAATGCGGAGCGTTTGCAGAAGGCTGTGGAGAATGAGGATGTGGACGAGATGGCTGCTGTCTCCCACAAAATGATTCCCCTCTTTACTTTAATTGGAGCAGCGGAACTGGTTGCATTGCTGAAACTGTTGGAAACTTCTCATGGAGTGCCTTTTACCGGAGAGTTGAAAGAACACGCCCTTGCCGCCCTCGTTTTGATAGAGGATGTCATTACTCAGGCAACAGCTTTTCCGTAATGGGGGAACAGAGAAGAATACGTGATTTTTCTCTGTCGGGAACCAAATGTCGAAAGAAATTGTTTACTTTGTAAGACTTTTAAATACGATGAAAGATTGACGTTCCGATGAGAAGAAAATGGTTGAGAACAGCACTGTGGGTGTTGCTTACTCCTATTATACTGTTTATAATATTGATGATATTGCTTTATGTGCCTCCCGTACAGAATTTGATACGGAAGCAGGCTACGGCAATTGCATCAGATGCTACGGGTATGGACATATCCGTGGAGCGGATTGACCTTCGCTTTCCTTTGAATTTGTTGGTCCGCGGTGTATTGGTGGTACAGCCTGCCGACAGTGCTGTTGATGTGCAGCATCCCGATACCTTGCTGAGTCTTGGAAGTTTGAACGTACGGGTACAGGCATGGCCTTTGCTCAAAGGGAAAGTGGAGGTGGATGACATTACCTTGAAACAAGTTGCTGTCAACTCCTCCAATTTAATGGAAGGTATGTGCATCAAAGGAGTACTGGGGCATTTCTTTTTCGAAAGCCATGGCATAGACCTTACAAAAGAAGATGCCATCCTCAATAATATAGAATTGAGCGATACCCATGTGCAGGTGATGCTTGCAGATACCACTGAGACTCCCAAGGACACTACTGACACTGCGTTAAACTGGAAAGTCACACTCCATACTCTGAAGTTGAAGAACGTCTCGGTCGATTTACAGATGCCATTGGACTCCATGGGGCTGAAAGCCCATATAGGAGATGCTGAGATTGCGGACGCTGCTGCCGACCTGAAACACCAGTTCTATGGCTGGAGAAAATTCCTGCTGACTGGAACTTCTGTCAATTATGATACCGGTGGCCCGGGGAGTGCGATAGGCTTCGACCCCTCGCACATTGCTCTTCGCGACATTCGTATGGGCATTGATTCTGTGATGTACTACGGCAGAGATATAAATGCCGTTATCCGGGAATTTTCCATGTATGAGCGTTCCGGTTTGAGTGTAACTTCCCTGACCGGGCGGTTGTTTGCCGATTCTACCGTTATCCGTATCCCTTCTTTGAAGTTGCTGACACCTCATAGTGAGATGAACCTTACGGCACAGACTTACTGGGAACTGATAAATATACCTACCACCGGCCGTCTGACAGCCCGTTTCAATGCCCGTATCGGCAAACAGGATGTACTGCTTTTTGCCGGTGGCTTGCCGGAAGCTTTCAAGGAAGCCTATCCGTTCCGTCCGTTGGTGATTCATGCCGGTACGGAAGGAAACCTGAAGCAGATGCAGATTTCCCGTTTTACGGCTGAGCTGCCCGGAGCCTTTTCGTTGAGTGGGGGAGGAGAATTCTGGAGCTTGACCGACAGTGTGAAACGCAATGGAAGCATGGACTTCGAAATGCATACGCAGAACTTGAACTTCCTGACCGGACTAGCTGACATTGCTCCCGATGGCTCCATCATTGTGCCGGACAGTATGCACCTTGCGGCACGTGTCGGTATGGAGGGGGCGCAGTGCACTGCCGCCCTGAAACTGAAGGAGAAGGAAGGCGCCTTGAATTTGGACGCCGCCTATAATCTTGCTACGGAAGCCTACCATGCCGACCTTGCCATCAACAACTTACAGGTGCATCACTTCCTGCCCAAGGACTCTATCTATACTCTTACGGCAAAGATGTCCGTTAAGGGACAAGGGGTGGATGTGGCATCACGAAAAACCGTGGCCGCTTTGAATGCCTCCTTGGAAAAACTACAGTATGGCCATTGGAACATTTCCGGTGTAGATGTGCATGCCGGACTCAAGTCATCCGTTGCTACCGTCCGTCTTGCCAGCGATAATGTCCTTCTCAAGATGCAGGGAAATGCGGATATGCGTCTTGACCGCAGCTATCTGGATGGCGCTTTGGATTTAAATGTGGAAGAGGTGAATCTGCATAAGCTGGGTTTGGTGCCCCGACCATTGAAACACCCGTTTGCCTTTACAATGGGAGCGGAGGCACGTCATGATTCTCTCAAGTTGAGGCTTGATGCCGGTGACTTGAATCTGCGTTTCCGCGCTCACAGCACGTTGAAGAAGTTGATGGAACAGTCGGATAAATTTGTCTCTATCCTGACAAAGCAGATTGATGAACGGCGTTTGGACCATGCCGCTTTGCGCCAAGTCCTTCCTTCAGCGGGCATGCATCTGGAAGCCGGTAACCAGAATCCCGTCAGCTATTTCCTGGCTGCAAAGGGTATTTCCTATAATGATTTCAAACTGAGCTTCGGATTTACTCCGCAAGTCGGCATCAATGGACGTACAGCTGTTCACGGATTGCGCATGGACTCCTTGCAGCTCGATACGATATTTTTTACAGTGAAGCAGGATACTGCCCGCATGAAGTTGCAAGGTGGTGTCATAAACGGTCCCAAGAACCCGCAATTTGTGTTCCGTAGCACACTGACGGGTGAAGTCCGTAATGAAGATGCGGAACTGACTGTGGATTATGTGAATGGAAAAGGGCAGACCGGTGTTCTATTCGGTATTAATGCCCGTCCGTTGACCGAAGGACACGGTCGCGGTAATGGTGTGCTGCTGAACCTTATTCCTGCCGAGCCGATTATCGCTTTCCGTAAATTCCACTTTGCGGACAATAGTAACTGGATTTATCTGCATAAGAATATGCGCGTCTATGCCAATATTGATATGGACAGTGACGATGGTCTGTGTTTCCGTATGCAATCCGACAAGAATGATACCCTTTCCTTGCAGAATATAAACGTAGAACTGAGCCGATTGCGCTTGGATGAACTTACGGAGGTACTTCCTTATATGCCCCGGCTTACGGGATTGTTCTCCGCCGAAGCAAATTATATACAGACTGCCACTTCCCTGCAGGTGTCCGCCGAAGCCAATGTAGAGAAACTGACCTACGAACGCCAACCGGTTGGAGACATCGGCCTGGGGGCTACCTGGTTGCCGGGCGACAAGAATACGCACTATCTGAATACCTATTTTACATATGATAATGAAGAAGTGATGACCGCCGACGGTATCTTGACGCAGAAGAACGGAAAGGATACCCTGGAAGTGTCCACCCGTTTCGAGCATTTTCCATTGAAGATGGCCAATGCATTCATCCCTGACCAAACGGTGGCCTTTACCGGAGATATTGATGGAGGGCTTTATATTTATGGTTCGCTGGACAAGCCTCAAATGCATGGTGATATTGTTTTGGACAGTGTGTCTGTCTATGCACGCCAGGCGGGAGCACGTTACTGGTTCGACAACCGTCCGGTACAGATAAAGGACAATCAGTTGATATTTGATAAGTTTGCCATTTATACCACCAGCAAGAATCCGTTTACGATTGACGGTAAGGTTGATTTCCGGAATATGGAGCGTCCTACTGCCAACCTCAATCTGCTGGCAGAGAACTATACGTTGCTGGATGCACCGCGTACTCGCGAAAGTCTGGTGTATGGAAAGGTGTTCGTCGACTTGCATGCCACGGTGAAGGGGCCGCTTGACGGGCTCACGATGCGTGGAAACATGAATTTGCTGGGCAATACCAACGTAACCTACGTGTTGACCGATTCCCCTTTAACGGTGGAAGACCGTCTCAGCGGGCTGGTTACCTTTACCTCGTTCACCGATACGACGTCGGTAAAAGCGGATGAGGTTCCTGCCATGTCTTTGGGAGGATTGGAAATGTATATGTCCGTCCATATTGACGATGCTGTCCGTCTTCGTGCTGACTTGAGTCCCGACCGCAGCAAATACATCGAACTGGAAGGTGGCGGTGATTTGAATATGCAGTATACTCCCCAAGGGGATATGAGCCTTACCGGACGCTATACCCTTTCGGGTGGCGTCATGAAATATTCGCTGCCTATCATCCCGTTGAAGGAGTTCCAGTTCAATCCCGGCAGTTATGTGGATTGGCGGGGGAATATTATGAATCCTACGCTGAGTCTGAAGGCTACGGAACGTATGCGTGCTTCTGTGGCCGATGGTGACGGGGACGGTTCGCGCATGGTGAACTTCGATGTTTCCATTTCCATCAAGAACAGGCTTGACGCTCCCGATTTGATATTCGATATTTCGGCGCCCGAAGATGCCGCAGTAGAGAATGAGCTGCAGGCAATGGGTGCAGAAGAGCGTAGCAAGCAGGCCATTGCCATGCTTGCCACGGGTATTTACTTGAACAGTGGTGCCAAAGGAGGAGGTTTGTCAATGGGAGCTGCCTTGAACTCAGTGCTTCAGAGCCAGATAAACTCCTTGGCGGGAGGTATAAAAGGTGCCAATATCAGTGTAGGTGTGGAAGACCGTACCTCTGCTGAAACGGGTGACACGCAGAAAGACTTCAGTTTTCGTTATTCCCAGCGTTTCTTCAACGACCGCGTACAGATAGTCATCGGTGGAAAAGTGTCCACCGGGGCCAATGCCACGAACGATGCGGAATCATTCATTGACAATATATCGCTGGAATACCGTCTTGATGCGTCGGGTACTCGATATGTCCGTGTATTCCATAATAAAAACTACGAAAGCATACTCGACGGTGAGATAACCGAAACGGGTGTCGGCCTTGTGCTGCGCCGGAAGATGGACCGATTGAGTGAACTCTTCATCTTCAGGAAGAAAAAGATAAAACCGGAGGCTGAAAACAGCGATATGAAAAAGTAGGAATGTGATATGAAACGACTGATATTATATATTGCAGGATTGATATTTCTGGCAGGTTGCTCCACCACGAAGCACTTGCCCGAGGGGGAGATACTCTATACCGGCCAAAAGCCGATGATTGTATTGAACCGCAGTGAAACGTCTGTTGGTGAGATTGCTATGGAAGAGGTGGAAGCCGCCCTTGCTACGGCACCGAACAATTCGTTGCTGGGAAGCTCTACTATCCGCTATCCCTTTCCTTTCGGACTGTGGATTTACAATGGTTTCCAGAAGTATGAGAAGGGATTCGGAAAGTGGATATTCAATAAATTTGCCGCCACTCCGGTGCTTATGTCTACGGTGAATCCCGATATACGCCAGAAGGCGGCGGTTAACTTGCTGCGCGATTATGGCTATTTCAACGGAAGCGTCAGCTACAAGACATTTATCGACCCGAAGGACTCGCTGAAGGCAAAGTTGCAATATACGGTGAACATGCGTAACCCCTACTTTATAGATACGGTATATTATCGTGGTTTCAGCGAGCGTACCACTCGCATTATGGAGCTGGGACGCCGACGTTCCCTTATCAGTTCGGGAGAACAATTCAATGTGGCTGATTTGGATGGGGAGCGTACCCGTATCAGTACCCTGCTGCGTAATGTGGGCTGTTATTATTTCCGTCCCGACTACCTGACCTATCAGGCCGATACCATGATAGTTCCCAATGGGCATGTCCAGATGCGCTTGATTCCCGTTCCCGGTATGCCAAAGGTAGCCGAGAAGCAGTTCCGTGTGGGGCGTAAATCCGTCTATCTTCTTGGAAAGCAGGGGCAGGAACCCAATGACAGCATGGATTACAAAGGCTTGACCATACATTACTACAACAAACCTCCGGTACGTCCCAACATGCTTTACCGTTGGTTGAACTATCAAGGTTATCGGCGGAAACGTCAGATACAGGACAGCGCAGGTATTGCCCGCCAGCGTTCTATGCAGAGTTTGTATAGTTTGTACCGTCAGACCCGTATTCAGGAGCGTCTGGCAAGCGTCGGTATTTTCCGTTATGCGGAGATGCAGTATATACCGCGTGATACGGCGTTTGTGTCTGATACATTGGATGTGAGGGTCATTGCCGCGCTCGATAAACCCTACGATGCGGAGTTGGATTTTAATGTCACCATGAAGAGCAATAACCAGACGGGACCGGGTGCCGCTTTTACGGTGACGAAGAACAATGTCTTCGGTGGCGGTGAAAGCTGGAATGTGAAGTTGAACGGTTCGTACGAATGGCAGACGGGCAAGGCAAGTTCTTCCTTGATGAACAGTTATGAACTGGGTATCTCCACTTCGCTTATCTTTCCGCGCGTGGTGTTTCCTAGGATGGGCGACCGTGAGTATGACTTCCCGGCTACAACGACTTTCCGTTTATATGCCGACCAGATGAACCGTGCCAAGTATTATAAGCTGTTGGCTTTTGGCGGTAATGTCACTTATGACTTCCAGCCCAAATCGACTTCCAGGCACAGTATAACTCCTTTCCGGTTGACATTCAATGTACTGCGCAATCCTACTGCCGCTTTCGATACGTTGCGTGCCGAGAATCCGGCACTCTACATTAGTTTGCGCGACCAGTTCATTCCTGCCATGGAGTACACCTATACTTATGACAACGCTTCCGTGCGCGGCAAGCGTAACCCCATCTGGTGGCAGACCACCGTTGCGTCGGCCGGTAACCTGACTTCTGCCGTCTACCGTATTTTCGGCAAGCCGTTCAGTGAGGAAGGAAAGAAGCTTTTCGGGGTACCTTTTGCACAGTTCTTGAAGCTGAACTCGGAATTCAGGTACCATTACCGGATAGACAAGAACCAGATGATAGCCTCGCGTATTGCCGGAGGGGTGATATGGTCGTATGGCAACGCTACGACTGCACCTTATACGGAACAGTTCTATATCGGCGGTGCCAACAGTGTGCGCGCCTTTTCTGCACGCAGTATAGGTCCGGGCGGCTATCCTCCCGAGACGGATAGGAAATATACCTATATCAACCACGTGGGTGATATTCGCATAGAAGCCAATATCGAGTATCGCTTCCGTATGATTGCCGACTTGCATGGAGCGGTGTTTCTGGATGCCGGCAATGTATGGCTGATGCGTAAGGACGAAAATCGCCCGAACGGTGAGTTCACCTTGAAGAATTTCCCGAAACAGATTGCTTTGGGTACGGGATTCGGCTTACGCTATGACCTGGACTTCCTTGTTTTCCGTCTGGATTTGGGTATCGGGCTTCACGACCCGTATGATACCGGAAAGTCGGGATATTACAATATTCCTAAGTTCAAGGATAGTATGGCACTGCATTTTGCCATCGGTTATCCGTTCTAAATGTACGTTTTTGAACGGATAGTGGTAAAGAATGAACTAAAACTCCCTTCTGTCAGCCATAAATTTTTGTACATTTGCAACCGTTATCAACTGTGATACACTAACCTTTTTAAATAATAACTAATATGAAACCAACTTTATTCTTATTGGCAGCCGGTATGGGCAGCCGTTATGGTGGCTTGAAACAATTGGACGGATTGGGACCGAATGGCGAAACTATCATGGATTATTCTATTTACGATGCCATCAATGCCGGTTTTGGCAAGCTCGTTTTCGTAATCCGTAAAGATTTTGAACAGGACTTCCGCGACAAGATTATTTCCAAATACGAAGGCCATATTCCCTGCGAACTGGTATTCCAGTCCATAGATGACCTTCCTGAAGGCTTCACCTGCCCCGAAGGCCGTACCAAACCTTGGGGAACCAACCATGCTGTAATGATGGGTGCCGATGTAATAAAGGAACCGTTTGCTGTTATCAATTGCGACGATTTCTACGGTCGTGACTCCTTCCAGGTAATGGGCAAATTCCTTGCAGCCCTTCCCGAAGGCTCCAAAAACGTATATTCCATGGTAGGCTTCCGCATCGGCAATACGTTGAGCGAGAGCGGTACCGTATCCCGTGGATTGTGTGGAACGGATGCGAACAACCTGCTGACTTCCGTAGTGGAACGTACCAAGATTCAGCGCATGGACGGTGAGGTGAAGTACATCGACGATAACGGTGAATGGACTGCCACTCCCGAGACGACTCCGGTCAGCATGAACTTCTGGGGTTTCACTCCCGATTATTTTGCTTACAGTGCAGAGTTTTTCAAGAGTTTCTTGAGCGACCCGAAGAATATGGAGAACCTGAAAAGCGAATTCTTCATCCCGCTGATGGTGGATAAGCTGATTAACGATGGCACTGCTACCTGCGAAGTGCTTGATACAACCAGCAAGTGGTTCGGTGTGACTTATCCCGAAGACCGTCAGAGTGTAGTCGACAAGATTCAGGCTTTGGTGGATGCGGGCGAGTATCCTGCGAAGCTGTTCTAAAGTAAGACGGAAGGATAACCTGATTCGCATTAATTTATTGGGCAAAAGAACAAAAGGACAAATATGGGGAAGGCGTTTGCCAGAGCTATATTTGTTCTTCTGTTTTCTGTCCACGAGGTGTCTGGTACAAGCATATTGAAATGTTGAAACAGAATCCTGCATTGGGTTTACCGATATTGGAACCTTTGAAATCAGATTACTCCAAGTATGTCCGGAACAGCGTAGGGAATTGGTTAAATGATGCAAGTAAGACGCAATCCGGATTTGTAAGGAAGCTTTGCAGGCGTTGAGAAAGGGAAAGTGAAACGAAAGAGACCAAGTGTATCGTTAAGAAAGCGTTGAGGACTGTCGGTAAATGAATGTCTGTGTCAAGGTATGGAATGAGCTTTGGGCTTACTGAATCAATGTGTGGGAAAAAGGATATTATATCCTCAAACATAAACCGTTATAACCAAGTGATGAAACAATTAATTGCATGTTGCGGGTTGGATTGCGAAAATTGCGCCGCCCGTATAGCCACTGTCAATAATGACGATGAGCTGAGAGAGAAAACCGCCAAAGAGTGGAGTGTGCTGAACAATACGCCGGAAATTACGGCGGAAACCATCCATTGTATGGGGTGCCGTGCAGACGGGGTGAAGTTTGCCTATTGCAGCGATTATTGTGCTATCCGCAAATGTGTGTACGAAAAAGGTTTCAATACTTGCGGTGACTGTAAGGAACTGGATACTTGCCAGGTGGTAGGTGCCGTTCTTCAGCATGCACTCGGTGCAAGGGAAAATCTTTATTAACCGTAAAATCTTTGATTAAATAAAATATTGCGTATCTTTGCAGTATGACAAAGACATTTAAATCGGATTTGGTTTTGTAAACAATCTGTGTTCCCTGCACAGATTGTCCCCCCTTCGTTTACTCTCGGATAACTTCTTTCGAGAGTGTTTTTTTATTGTTATAATTCAAGTTTAATCCGCATATTATGCTGAAGGTATTGTGATACTTTCCGTATATGCAAAATATAGTAAGAAAATGAGTAACGAAAATAAAACTATCCACGATTTCGAACTTAATTTAATCTGTGACTTTTTCTCCAATATGGAACGGCAAGGCCCTGGCAGTCCTGAAGTGACGTTGAAGGCATTGAGCTTTGTAGACGGTCTTACCGATGAATCCCTTATTGCCGATATCGGTTGTGGAACAGGTGGTCAGACAATGGTATTGGCTGGCCATGTTCCGGGACAGATTACCGGAATTGACCTTTTCCCCGGCTTTATTGACATCTTCAACCGTAATGCAAGGCAGTTGGGCTTGCAGGACAGAGTAAAAGGAATTGTCGGTTCAATGGATGCCCTCCCTTTCGGTGAGGAGGAGCTGGATATGATTTGGTGTGAAGGTGCTATCTATAACATCGGCTTTGAACGTGGCTTGAAGGAGTGGCGTAAATATCTGAAACCGGGAGGGTATATTGCCGTATCCGAGAGTTCATGGTTTACGGACGAACGTCCTGCGGAAATCAATGACTTCTGGATGGACGCCTATTCTGAAATGGATACACTTCCCAATCAGGTAGCCAAGTTGTACAAGGCGGGTTATCTCCCCGTTGCTACATTCATTCTGCCGGAGAATTGCTGGACAGAGCATTACTTTGCTTCAAAGGTTGCGGCTCAGGAGATTTTCCGTAAGAAATATGCCGGTAATAAAATTGCCGAAGAGTTCAGCTCACTCCAAATGATTGAGGATGAACTATACGGCAAATATAAGGAATTCTACGGTTATGTGTTTTTTATTGCTAAGAAGGTAGATTGATGGCAGACTTCTCTTATTGAGGAATGCGGGTATTCTCATGGCAGAATATCCGCATTTTGTGTTTTGAGTGGATTTTATTGTTTTGAGGATGTGCGGAACTTCTGAGGAGGTATTCCCGTATGACGTTTAAAGAATTTGTTGAAGAAGGCCGCATTATTAAAACCTAGACTCACGGCTATATCCTTTATCGGAGTGTTGGCGGTACAAAGTTGTGCTTTGGCATCCATGATGATAGTATTGTTGATGATTTCCATGGCTGTATGTCCTGATTCCTTTTTGACAAGGCGGCAAAGAGCTGCCGGTCTCATATTCATTTTCAATGCATAATAGGACACTTGATGCTCCCGGACATAGTCTGTGTGTACCAATCGGATAAAAATGCGGTATTGGTTGAAATGCCTGCTGCCCGGAGTCTCTTTTATTCTAGGGCGTTCCGGACAGAGTTCGGATATACCTTGTAACAGATAGGTCAGTAGAGTTTGCAATGAAACTAGACTTGAGGGGCTTTCTGTTCTTTGGTAGAGGTGTGACAAATAGGTCATGAACTCGGCATAAAGCTGGAAGTCCGTTTTCGATAGAGGAAAAATATAGTGTTTGCCTATAATGTGAAACTTATCCATCATGACCTTGCCGGCCCCTGAACTCTGGATAAGTTGTTGGGAAAATATGACGACATATATTTCAGCATCGTCTGACGTGTGTAGCAATTGTACGAAGGTCTCGGGAGGAATAACTAGGAGGGTGTTAGCTTCAACCCTGAATTGAGTATGGTTTATGATGGTTTTCAGAACTCCTTTGGTGCATAGAGCGAAGATACTGGCCTTGGTGTGGTATGGCTTTTCCACTAGCGGATTCAGTTCATTGGTTGTGATATGATTGCAGGCAATGAACTCGGCATTTATATTGAATTCGGATATATTCATGTTGGAGATTTTAAGACACAAAAATGGGGGATAATAATGTATAAATGACAGAGATAACAGTTAAAATCAATATTACGCTCAATTTGTCTCTGTTAAATAAGGTAAAGTTGTGAATAATAGAATATATACATGCTAAAACGGAATATTGATTTATAAGGGTTTGTTTGTGGCATAAGCATTTTAGCCCGAACTTTGCTCCTTGTATGATAAAACAATTCTGATGAATCCGAATGTTCCTCAAGAAGTACGTATAATAAATGCCATCTCCGAGCAGTTGTTCAACTCATGGCCCGTCAGCATTATTATGATTGATTTGGAAGATTGTATCTGGCGTCTGAATCAGCAGGTGATGAATGAACTCCATTTGAATGAGTATGTGATAGGGCGGCGTATCACTGACTTATTGGAAGTGGTATGTGATAAAAAGAATGTGTTAGAAGACCTTTTGCTGCAACTTCGGGAGAGGGATGTGCGGATTATTCCCTTAGATATCAATTGCTTTATACGTGAATTGAAGAGTGGTATCAGTTTTCTGATACAAGGTGCTATGGTGGGAATTCATGAAGATGGACAATTGGTGAGGATTGTACTCTATTTCAGGAATGTGTTGGAAGAACGGACACAGAAGCATTTGCTGAATATTGCGCTGAGCCGCACCCAGATATTTCAATGGTCTTTCGACATGGAACATAATCTGATGATTATAGAACCGCGTTATTTTGAATATTTGGGGATTCCTACGCGTGACTATACGCTGACGCCTGAGGAATTCGCATTTCTGATTCATCCGGACGACCGGAAGGGAGTGTTTGATGCTTTGGCTTTACAGTTGCATGGTAATTTGTACGAACGCCCAGTGGAATACCGTCTACGGAGGGGAGACGGCAAGTGGGAGTGGTTTGAGGCGCAATCTACCTATGTGGGGCAATTGACGGATTTGCCGTTCCGTATCATCGGTATTTGCATGAGTACGCAGAAATACAAGGATACGGAGAATAAATTGAACGAGGCTTTGCAGAAAGCGCAACGTAGCGATGAGTTGAAGAGCGTATTTCTTGCTAATATGAGCCACGAGATACGTACGCCACTAAATGCCATTGTGGGCTTCTCTACACTACTGGCTTGTGGGGATGCCGACTTGTCGCGGCAGGAGATTATGGAATTTACGTCTTTGATTGAAAAGAACAGCCAGTTGTTAATGGTGTTGATTTCAGATATTCTGGATTTGTCCAAGATAGAATCGAACACGATGGAATTCCATTTTGAGAAGGTTTCTTTAAATGGCATATTGGAAAGCATTTACAGTGCGCAGAAGATGAATCTTCGGAAAGGAGTGGAGCTACTGCTAGACCTTCCGGACCGGGCGGCAGTTATCTATACAGATCCTACGCGTTTGGGGCAAGTTGTCAACAATCTTATCAATAATGCGGTGAAGTTCACTGCTGAAGGACGCATAACCATAGGGTATAGGCTGAAGGACTTTGCTACATTGGAAGTCTTTGTGGAAGATACGGGAACTGGCATGTCGGAAGAAGTTCTGGCGCACATTTTTGAACGTTTCTATAAGGGAGATGCTTTTGTGCAGGGCACGGGATTGGGATTGGCCATTTGCAGGACTATCGTTGAAAGGTTTCATGGAAAAATAGAAGTGGCTTCAACTCTTGGCAAGGGGAGCCGCTTTGCAATTGTCCTTCCGCAGGAAATGCGGGAGTAGTGTTCTCTTTCTTGGATATTTGATGTAATTATGTGAGCGTATGATATTGTATAACGTTGAAAATCGCTACCTTTGCAGTCTTGAACGATAAATTCATTGACACTATGATATCTGTAGAAGGACTGAAGGTAGAATTTAATGCCACTCCTCTGTTCGAAGACGTCTCTTATGTTATCAATAAGAAAGACCGTATAGCTCTTGTCGGCAAGAATGGTGCCGGTAAGTCCACCATGCTCAAGATATTGGCTGGCATTCAGCAGCCCACTGCCGGCATTGTTGCCGTTCCCCGCGAATGTACTATCGGGTATTTGCCCCAAGTGATGATACTCAGTGACAAGCGCACCGTAATGCAGGAGGCTGAACTTGCCTTCGAGCATATTTTTGAGATGCAGGCGGGCATCGAACGCATGAATCGGCAACTTGCCGAACGTACCGATTACGACAGCGAGGATTACCAGAAACTGATTGACCGCTTCACTCACGAAAACGAACGTTTTCTGATGATGGGCGGCACCAACTACCGTGCCGAAATAGAGCGCACGCTCCAAGGGCTGGGCTTCAGCCGCGAGGACTTTGACCGCTCTACAAGCGAGTTTTCCGGTGGTTGGCGTATGCGTATAGAGCTTGCCAAGCTGTTGCTTCGCCGTCCGGATGTGTTGCTGCTCGACGAGCCTACCAACCACCTTGACATCGAGAGTATCCAGTGGTTGGAGAACTTCCTTTCCACCCGTGCCAATGCGGTGGTGCTTGTCAGCCACGACCGCGCCTTTTTGAACAATGTCACTACGCGTACCATCGAAATAACTTGTGGACGCATTTACGACTATAAAGTGAAATACGATGAGTTTGTGGTGCTTCGCAAGGAGCGCCGGGAGCAGCAACTACGTGCTTACGAGAATCAGCAGAAGCAGATACAAGATACGGAAGATTTCATCGAACGTTTCCGGTACAAAGCTACCAAGGCTGTGCAAGTGCAGAGCCGCATCAAGCAGCTCGAAAAGATAGAGCGCATCGAAGTGGATGAGGAAGACAACTCCTCTTTGCGCCTGAAGTTTGTTTGCAGTAGCCGTAGCGGTAATTATCCCGTTATCTGCGAGGATATGGAGAAATCCTACGGTGGGCACGTTGTTTTCCACGATGTAAATTTGACTATCAACCGAGGAGAGAAGGTTGCTTTTGTCGGTAAGAACGGCGAAGGTAAGTCTACGCTTGTAAAGTGTATTATGGGTGAGATTACGGATTATACCGGTAAGCTTACACTGGGACATAATGTGCAGATTGGATATTTTGCCCAGAACCAGGCACAGCTTTTGGATGAGAGCCTGACTGTATTCGATACGATTGACCGCGTGGCCGTAGGGGATATCCGCCTCAAAATCCGTGATATTCTAGGTGCTTTCATGTTCGGCGGTGAGGCTTCGGATAAAAAGGTGAAGGTGCTCAGCGGTGGAGAGCGTACCCGGCTTGCCATGATAAAACTGCTGTTGGAGCCGGTGAATTTCCTGATTCTCGACGAACCTACGAATCATCTTGACATGCGTTCCAAAGATGTGTTGAAGGAGGCTATCCGCGATTTTGACGGAACGGTGATAATAGTCAGCCATGACCGTGATTTTCTGGACGGACTTGCGACTAAAGTGTACGAGTTTGGTGGCGGACTGGTGAAGGAACATCTGGGAGGAATTTATGATTTCCTGCAAAAGAAGCAGATAGAGAGCCTGAATGAGTTACAGAAATCCCCTTCACTTTCTGCTTCGCCCACTGCCGGTAAGGCGGCATCGGGAAATGTTGGTGCAGAACCGGTTCAACCCTCGGCAGCCAAACTCTCTTATGAGGAGCAGAAGGAGCTTAATAAGAAGCTCAAGAAACTGGAACGTCGCGTTGCCGATTGTGAAGCGGAGATAGAGCAGACGGAGGCTGCCATTGCCATTCTTGAGGCCAGGATGGCCACACCGGAAGGTGCTTCGGACATGTCGCTTTATGAGCAGCACCAAAAACTGAAAGAGCAGCTTGACCGCGTGATGGAAGAGTGGGACGCGGCTACTGTAGAGTTGGAGAATCACTAACTATTATATTTTATATGTTTATGAAAGCAAATCATTTGTTACCCATTGCAGCATTCTGTCTGATGACGGCTTCCTGCAACACCGGCAAGCAGCAGGCTGAACTTACAGCAGGCATCCAGCTCGCCAATCTTGACACAACGGCTCTACCCGGAACTGACTTTTACCAATACGCATGTGGCGGTTGGATGAAGAACAATCCGATTCCTGCTGAATACTCACAGTACGGTTCTTTTACTATCCTTGCAGAAAACAACCGCAAGCAGATTCAAGGACTGATTGAAGAGCTTGCCGCCACCCAGCACGAAGCCGGCAGCGTGGCACAAAAAATCGGTGACTTGTACAAAATCGTAATGGACAGCGTGAAGCTGAACAAGGACGGTGTAGCCCCCATCAAGGCTGAACTCGACCAGCTGGCTGCTTTGAAGGACAAGAAGGAGCTTTATGCCTTGCTGGGCGATATGCAGAAGAAGGGTATCATCGCCTACAACGTGCTGTATGTTGGCGCTGACGAAATGAACAGTAGCATGAATGCTGTACAGACCTATCAGACCGGGCTGAGCATGGGCGAACGTGAATACTATCTGGAGAATGATGAGGCTACTGCCAAAATTCGTGATGCTTTCCGTACACATGTACAGAAGATGTATCAGTTGGCTGGTTTCGACGAGGCTACTGCCAAGAAAGGTATGGAGGTGGTGATGGATGTGGAAACACGTCTTGCCAAGGCTTTCCGCTCTCGTACGGAGTTGCGTGACCCGCATGCCAATTATAACAAGATGAGCATGGAAGAGTTGAAGAAGAATTATCCTACTTTCGATTGGGATGCTTATTTGTCTGCCATGGGCTTGAAGGATGTGAAGGAAATCATCGTAGGCCAGCCCGCTTCACTGAAAGCTGCTGCCGATATTCTGGATACGCTGCCCATTGAACAGCAGAGCCTTTATCTGCAATGGAAATTGATTGATTCTGCCGCAAGCTTGCTGAACGATGCTATGGCAGAACAGAACTTCGACTTCTACAGCCGCACCATGAGCGGTACACAAGAGATGCAGCCCCGCTGGAAGAGAGCGGTAAGCACTGTAAGCAGCGCGCTGGGCGAAGCTGTAGGTCAGATGTATGTGGAGAAATATTTCCCTGCTGCTGCCAAGGAGCGTATGGTGACTTTGGTGAAGAACTTGCAGGAAAGCCTGGGCGAACGTATCCAGAATCTTGCTTGGATGGGTGATTCCACTAAGGTGAAAGCTCTGGAGAAACTGGCTACCTTCCATGTGAAGATTGGTTATCCCGACACTTGGAAAGACTACTCCACACTGGAAATCAAAAACGACTCTTACTGGGCAAACATGGAACGTGCCAACGAGTGGAGCCATGCCGAAATGATAGCCAAGGCCGGCAAGCCGGTGGATAAGGACGAATGGCTGATGACTCCGCAGACCGTCAACGCTTACTATAACCCGACTACGAACGAAATCTGTTTCCCCGCCGGTATCCTGCAATATCCTTTCTTCGATATGAATGCGGATGATGCCTTCAACTATGGTGCCATCGGTGTGGTAATCGGTCATGAGATGACTCACGGATTCGACGACCAGGGTCGCCAGTACGACAAGGACGGTAACCTGAAAGACTGGTGGACTGCTGAAGATGCCAAGAACTTTGACGAGCGTGCTCAGGTGATGGTGAACTTCTTCGATAGCATCGAGGTTGCTCCGGGCGTATATGCCAACGGACGCATGACATTGGGTGAGAATATTGCCGACCACGGTGGTCTGCAGGTTTCTTATCAGGCATTCAAGAAAGCTACGGCTGCCAATTCGCTGCCGGTGCTGGATGGTCTTACTCCCGAACAACGTTTCTTCCTGGCATACGCAGGTGTATGGGCCAATGATATCCGTCCCGAAGAAGTGTTGAACCGCACGAAGAGTGATGTGCACTCATTGGGCGAATGGCGCGTAAACGGTGCATTGCCGCAAATCGGTGCTTGGTATGAGGCATTCAACGTGACAGAAAAAGACCCGATGTTCTTGCCGGTAGAAAAACGTGTATCTATTTGGTAAACCAACAAAATAACCCTTAAAAAAAGGCGGCAGACTGGAAACAGATGCCGCCTTTTTTAATTATACCTAATTTATTGTGTATGAATGTATGTATGAATAAACAAAATTTGTAACTTTGCGCATCAAATACTAATATACGCATACTTTAATACGCAAATCCATGTCTGAAACAAAAAGAATCAAAACAGCTCTGGTATCTGTTTACCATAAGGAAGGTTTGGACGAAATCATTACCAAACTGCATGAAGAAGGTGTAGAGTTCCTCTCAACCGGTGGAACACGTCAGTTTATAGAATCCCTGGGTTATCCCTGCAAGGCAGTGGAAGACCTCACTACATACCCTTCCATCCTGGGCGGACGCGTGAAGACTTTGCATCCGAAGGTTTTTGGAGGTATTCTTTGCCGCCGCGGATTGGAGCAAGACATGCAACAGATTGAAAAATATGAAATCCCCGAAATAGACCTCGTCATTGTTGACCTCTATCCGTTTGAGGCTACCGTTGCCAGTGGTGCCGAAGAACCTGCCATCATCGAAAAGATTGACATAGGCGGTATCTCTCTGATTCGTGCCGCAGCCAAGAACTATAACGACGTGGTTATCATCGCTTCGCAAGCACAATATCAGCCGTTCCGCGACATGCTGATGGAACACGGAGCCACTACTACCATCGAAGAACGCCGTTGGTTTGCCAAAGAGGCTTTCGGAGTGTCTTCACACTATGATTCTGCCATCTTCAACTATTTCGATGGCGAGGAAGGTTCCGCTTTCCGTTGTTCTGCCAACAGCCAGAAGACTTTACGCTATGGCGAGAATCCGCATCAGAAAGGTTATTTCTATGGCAATATTGATGCTATGTTCGACCAGATTCACGGTAAGGAAATCTCTTATAACAACCTGCTCGACATCAATGCTGCCGTTGACTTGATTGACGAATTCAAGGATACGACTTTCGCTATCCTGAAGCATAATAATGCTTGTGGACTGGCTTCACGTCCCACTGTGCTCGAAGCATGGAACGATGCGCTTGCCGGTGACCCGGTATCCGCTTTTGGTGGTGTGCTCATCACTAATGCCGTGATTGACAAGGCTGCTGCCGAAGAAATCAATAAAATTTTCTTTGAGGTGATTATCGCTCCCGATTATGATGTGGATGCGTTGGAAATCCTCGGTCAGAAGAAGAACCGTATTATCCTGGTCCGCAAGCCGGCAGCTCTGCCTAAGAAGCAGTTCCGTTCTTTGCTGAATGGCGTATTGGTTCAGGACCGCGACCTTAAGGTGGAAACTCCTGAAGAATTGAAGACTGTAACTACGAAGGCTCCCACTGCACAGGAAATTGAGGATATGCTCTTTGCAAACAAGATTGTGAAGAACAGTAAGTCGAATGCCATTGTGCTGGCAAAAGGAAAGCAGTTGTTGGCAAGTGGTGTAGGTCAGACCAGCCGTGTGGATGCTTTGAAGCAGGCTATCGAGAAAGCCAAAAACTTCGGTTTCGACTTGAATGGCGCTGTAATGGCAAGTGACGCATTCTTCCCTTTCCCCGACTGCGTGGAAATTGCCGGCAATGAAGGCGTAACAGCCGTCATCCAGCCGGGTGGAAGTATCAAGGATGAACTCTCGTTTGAATATTGCAACGAGCATGGCATTGCCATGGTAACTACTGGGTTCCGTCACTTTAAACACTAAGGTCATTTACTATTTGACGATTTACTATTTACTATTTGCCGGGAGGCGTCATTGTAGGTGGGGGTCGTCAGATAGCAGATCTGCCAAATAGTAAATAGTAAATCATTTAATAGTAAATCAATAGATGGGATTATTCTCCTTTACACAAGAAATAGCGATGGACCTTGGCACAGCCAATACCATCATCACCACGAATGGCAAGATTGTGGTGGATGAGCCTTCGGTGGTGGCTTTGGACCGTCGTACCGATAAGATGATTGCCGTGGGTGACAAGGCAAAGATG
Organism: Bacteroides sp. AF20-13LB; assembly: GCF_003603065.1. Lineage (NCBI taxonomy): Bacteria > Pseudomonadati > Bacteroidota > Bacteroidia > Bacteroidales > Bacteroidaceae > Bacteroides > Bacteroides sp. AF20-13LB. The sequence goes on along the minus strand of NZ_QTMH01000011.1, from coordinate 183,273 downwards.
ATGCACGAAAAGACCCACGAAAACATACGTACCATCCGTCCGTTGCGCGACGGTGTGATTGCCGACTTCTATGCCTGCGAGCAGATGATACGCGGACTTATCAAGATGGTGAACAACCGTAACCGTCTCTTCTCTCCGTCACTCCGTATGGTAATCGGGGTTCCTTCGGGCAGTACCGAAGTGGAGCTGCGTGCCGTGCGCGACTCTGCCGAGCATGCCGGCGGGCGCGACGTTTATTTGATTTTCGAGCCGATGGCTGCTGCCATCGGTATCGGTATCGATGTAGAGGCTCCCGAAGGCAACATGATTGTTGACATAGGTGGTGGTTCTACGGAAATTGCCGTTATCTCTTTGGGAGGTATCGTAAGTAACAACTCCATCCGCATTGCCGGTGACGACTTGACTGCCGATATTCAGGAATACATGAGCCGCCAGCACAACGTGAAGGTCAGCGAGCGTATGGCTGAGCGTATTAAGATTAATGTGGGTGCTGCCTTGACGGAACTCGGTGAGGATGCTCCTGAAGACTATATCGTTCATGGTCCGAACCGCATCACGGCATTGCCCATGGAAGTGCCGGTATGCTATCAGGAAGTGGCGCATTGCTTGGAGAAGTCTATCTCTAAGATTGAGACAGCCATCTTGAGCGCATTGGAAAATACGCCTCCCGAATTGTATGCCGACATCGTTCACAACGGTATCTATCTTGCCGGTGGCGGTGCATTGCTTCGTGGACTGGATAAGCGTCTGACTGATAAAATAAACATACCGTTCCACATTGCGGAAGACCCCTTGCATGCCGTTGCCAAAGGTACGGGCGTGGCATTGAAGAACGTTGACCGCTTCTCATTCTTGATGCGGTAATGCGAAATTTATTAAACTTTCTCATTAAATATAATTACTGGTTCCTCTTTCTTCTGTTAGAGGTTGCCAGTTTTATTTTATTATTTCGCTTTAATCATTACCAGCAGAGTGTGTATTTCACCTCTGCCAATGGCGTGGCGGGGAAGGTTTATGAAATATCGGGTGGCATCACTTCCTATTTCCACTTGAAGACGGCCAACGAAGACCTGCTCGACCGCAACATGTGGCTGGAGCAGCGGCTTTCGTTTCTGGAAAATGTCTTGAAGGAGAAAGGATTGGACTCCGCCAGGTTGTACAGCATGGAACGGCTTGCTCCTACGGAGTATCAGATATTCAAGGCGAATGTCATAAAGAACAGCTTGAACAAGGCTGACAATTATATCACTTTAGACCGTGGAACAACAGAAGGTATCCGTCCTGAGATGGGAGTTGTAGATGCCAATGGCGTGGTGGGTATTGTGTATAAGACCTCTCCCCATTACTCGTTGGTCATTCCGTTGCTGAACAGCAAGTCAAGCATCAGCTGTAAGATTGTGGGCAGTGATTATTTCGGTTATTTGAAGTGGGAGGGAGGTAATTCCCGTTTTGCCTATCTGAAGGATTTGCCCCGGCATGCCGAATTCAATCTGGGAGATACAGTAGTGACCAGCGGCTATTCCACCGTGTTTCCAGAAGGTGTCATGGTGGGGACGGTGGATGACATGTCTGACTCGCACGACGGGCTTTCGTATCTGTTGAAGATAAAGCTGGCTACGGACTTTGGAAAGGTGAGCAATGTGCGCGTCATTTCCCGCAACGGGCAGGATGAACAAAAGGCATTGGAGTCGAGGGCAGACGAGAAGTGACTAAGAAATTAGGGATTAGGGGTTAAGGATTAGGGATTAATCATCTTTATATCTTATAACTTATACACTCAATAACTTGTAACTCGTAACTTATAACTCATTAGCGTTGTTAATTAATTATCTGCATAAAATAGGATGGTTCATAGGCTTGGTACTGTTGCAGGTGCTGATATTGAACAATGTGCATATTGCAGGATATGCCACTCCATTTCTGTATATCTACTTGATACTGAAGTTTGAGTCGGACACTCCCCGCAATGCGTTGATGTTGTGGGCATTCTTTTTAGGGCTGGCTGTCGACGTCTTTTCCGACACACCGGGGATGAACGCTGCCGCTACGGTGTTGCTGGCTTTCTTGCGCCCCACTTTCCTGCGGCTGTTCGTGCCTCGTGACACGCTGGATACACTGGTTCCGGCCATCCGTACAATGGGGATTCTTCCTTTCCTGAAATATCTGGTTGTGAGTGTGCTGATACATCACGGCTTGTTGCTTACCCTCGAATTCTTCTCTTTTGCCCATATTGGTACGCTGTTGTTGAGAATTGCGGCAAGTACCCTGCTTACTGTGACCTGCATTATGGCTGTTGAGGGAATAAGAAAGAAAGGATAAAGGGATTAAGGATTAGGAATTGATGAAAGACTATACACTGGAAAAGCGGAAATATGTAATTGGAGCGGCGGCTATTGTCATCGTTCTTATTTACGTGTTCCGGCTGTTCGACCTGCAAATCATGACTGATGACTACAAGAAGAACGCGGACAGCAACGCTTTTCTGAACAAGATACAATATCCATCACGGGGGGCTATCTACGACCGTAACGGTAAGTTGCTCGTGTTTAACCAGCCTGCCTATGATATTACGTTTGTGCCTCGGGAGGTGACGCAGCTGGATACACTCGACCTTTGCAGTGCCTTGAACATTACCCGTGAGCAGTTTGACAAACGGATGAAGGACGTCAAGAACCGCTGGATGAACCCCGGTTATTCCAAATACACCCATCAGGTGTTCATGACGCAGCTTTCTGCCGAAGAGTGCGGTGTGTTTCAGGAGAAGCTGTTCAAATTTCCAGGTTTCTATATTCAGCGGCGTACTATCCGTCAATATACCTATAACTCTGCCGGCCATTTGCTGGGAGACATCGGCGAAGTGTCCAAGAAAGACATTGAGAACGATGACTATTATATTCGCGGAGACTATATAGGCAAGCAAGGCATCGAGAAATCCTATGAAAAGTATCTGCGTGGAGAGAAGGGGGTGGAGATTCTGCTTCGTGACGCTCACGGGCGCATCCAGGGACACTACATGGACGGACAGTTGGACCGTTCCTCCGTACCCGGCAAGAACCTGACGTTGGGCATCGACATTGACCTTCAGATGTTGGGAGAACGACTGCTTCAACACAAAATCGGTGCCATTGTGGCCATCGAACCGGCTACGGGTGAGATACTATGTATGGTTTCCTCGCCTACCTTTGACCCTCATCTGATGATAGGGCGCCAGCGGGGAAAGAACCACCGCCTGCTGCAGATGGACAAGCGGAAGCCTTTGTTGAACCGTGCCATCATGGGAGCTTATCCGCCGGGCTCCACCTTCAAGACGGCGCAGGCGCTGACCTTCCTTCAGGAAGGGATTATCCACGAAGATTATCCGACTTTCCCTTGTGCGCATGGTTTCAATCATAAAGGCCTTCATGTGGGATGTCACGGACATGGTTCGCCTCTGTCGCTGATTCCTGCCATCGCTACCTCTTGTAATTCCTATTTCTGTTGGGGATTGTATCGCATGTTCGGTGATAAAAAATACGGTTCGCCGCAGAATGCCATTACCGTATGGAAAGACCACATGGTATCGCAGGGCTTCGGCTATCGGCTCGGTACCGACCTCCCCGGCGAACAGCGTGGACTGATACCGAATGCAAAGTTCTACGACAAGCCCTATCGGGGTTCGTGGAACGGTCTGACGGTGATTAGTATCTCCATCGGGCAGGGAGAGATTCTCGCCACCCCGTTGCAGATAGCCAATCTGGGTGCCACCATTGCCAACCGGGGGCATTTCATTACTCCGCACATCGTGAAGGAGATAGAAGACAATGAACTGGACAGCATCTATCGCAATCCCCGTTATCCCACCATCGACCGCGAATATTATGAAATGGTGGTGAAAGGCATGCGTGCCGCTGTAGACGGAAGTACGGGTAGCGCCACTTGCCGCATGGCGGGAGCCATCCTGCCGGGTGTGGAGGTCTGCGGAAAGACGGGCACGGCACAGAACCGCGGCAAGGACCATTCTGTCTTTATGGGCTTTGCCCCGATGGACAACCCTAAGATAGCCATTGCCGTCTATGTGGAGAACGGTGGTTTCGGTGCCACGTATGGCGTACCTATCGGTGCCATGATGATGGACCAGTATCTGCATGGAAAGCTGTCGCCCGAGAATGAGATACGGGCGGAAGAATTCAGTAACCGGGTGATACTTTACGGAGATGAGGAGAGATGATGATTAGGGATTAAGGATTAGGGGTTAGGGATGAACGGTGAGTGACTTCAATAGTAAATAGTAAATCGTAAAATCGTAAATAAATTGGTGACAAGGAGAGATAGCATATGGAAATCATTGGACTGGGTGACGATTGTCGTTTACCTGCTGCTGATTGTATTCGGCTGGTTCAGTGTCTGTGGGGCGAGTTATGATTATGGTGACCGTGACTTTCTGGACTTCTCTACGCGTGCCGGCAAGCAGTTTGTCTGGATTATATGTTCCTTCGGGCTGGGGTTTGTGCTGCTGATGCTGGATGATTCCCTCTATGACATGTTCTCCTACCTTATATATATAGGGCTGATGCTGTTGCTGATTGTCACGATATTCATTGCGCCCGACACGAAAGGGTCGCGGTCGTGGCTCATTCTGGGGCCGGTCAGTTTGCAGCCGGCGGAGTTTGCCAAGTTTGCCACGGCGCTGGCGCTTGCCAAGTATATGAGCGCCTACTCGTTTACGATGAAGAATTGGAAAAGCTCCCTTATGTTGGCTTTCCTGATTCTCTTCCCCATGTTGCTGATTATCCTACAGCGGGAGACGGGTTCGGCATTGGTGTACTCTGCATTTTTCCTGATGCTTTATCGGGAGGGAATGCCGGGCGTGGTACTGTTCTCGGGTATATGTGCAGTGGCCTACTTTGTGGTGGGCATCCGTTTTGATGCGGTGATGATTGCCGATACACCGACGCCTATCGGAGAATTTGCCGTACTGCTGATGGTACTGCTCTTTGCCGGAGGTATGGTGTGGGTTTATAAAAAGCGCTGGGAACCCACACGGAATATTATCGGCAGTTCGCTGGGAGTGCTGCTCGTGGCTTATCTGATTTCGGAATACGTGGTACCCTTCAACTTGGTGTGGGTGCAGTGGGGGCTTTGTGCACTTGTTGTCGGGTATCTTGTCTTTCTTTCTTTAAGCGAGCGCCATTTATCTTATTTTCTGATTGGGCTGTTTGCTTTGGGTTCGATAGGTTTCCTCTACTCCAGCGACTACTTCTTCAATAAAGTGCTGGAGCCCCATCAACAGATACGTATCAAGGTGGTGCTCGGTATGGAAGAGGACCTTGCTGGTGCCGGCTATAACGTGAACCAGTCGAAGATAGCCATCGGCTCCGGGGGGCTGACCGGCAAAGGTTTCTTGAATGGTACGCAGACAAAGCTGAAGTATGTGCCGGAGCAAGATACGGACTTCATTTTTTGCACCGTGGGTGAGGAGGAAGGATTCGTAGGGTCTACGGCTGTACTGTTACTGTTCCTTATTCTTATTTTACGGCTGATTGTCGTGGCCGAGCGGCAGCAATCTCCCTTTGGCCGGGTGTATGGTTATTCTGTGCTTAGTATATTCTTGTTCCATCTATTCATCAATATAGGCATGGTGCTGGGGCTGACCCCCGTCATCGGTATCCCGTTGCCTTTCTTCAGTTACGGAGGTTCTTCTCTCTGGGGATTCACAATCCTGCTGTTTATCTTTCTGCGGATTGATGCGGGACGTAATCGTCGAATTTAGTTATGACCGTTTCCTTGTGGGACATACGAATGGACTTGATTATCATTACATTGCATTTACACATTGTTTACATCGTAATGTAACGGCCGTTACACCGCATTGTAACGTCCTTTACGCTGTATCGTAACGACTTTTACGCTATATTGTAACGCCCTTTACATGCTGGTGTAACGGTCGTTACATCCTGGCGTAAAAGACGTTACGCTATGAGGTAAGAGGGCAAGTTATGATACCCCGCCCGTTTCCGCTTCAAGGAGACGTGAGTGGGAGACTGAGGTGGTTGTTAGAAGAAGGTAATAAAGAACAATAGGGAGTTCCTATCTCTTCAGTTTGATGCCGATGTCATTGATTCCTTGCAGCCTTTCGTCCGGTAGCGTATAGGCCACTTTAAAGAGGTAGGTGCCGGGTTTGCCGATTCGAACGCTTCCTGCGGAGACGGCAGTCTGATAGAGACCTCCCCAGCCGTCACCTTTCCAGATTCCTTCTTTGTCCGCGAGGATTAGCTGTATGGTGTCCGTGGGTGACGGAATGGAATCTGCGGTGGTGTAGCAGATGGATAGAGGTAGATTCTGATAGGGGTAGTTGCTTCGGTTACGAACTTCCAAAGACAGTTTGTAGTAGGTCAGTGAGTCGGTGACCTTCACGTCGAAAGAGAGCGTGTCTTCGCGCAGCCAGCCTTCGGTGGGAAGGGATTGGAAGGAATGGTATACAGTCTGTTTGTCGCAAGCGCTCAGCAGGCTTGCGACAAACAGTAGTATGATACCTTTCAGGCAGAGATTCCTATTCTTGAGCTGGTTTGTCATTTTGGGCAGGTCTTTCACCTTGAGGTTTGGGCTTATTGTTACGGGGCGGACGACGGTTGTTATTGTTCCGTTGTTGACGTTCGCCTTGTTGCTGTTCACCTTGTTTGGGTGCTTGCCGGTCTTGTTTCTGTCTCGGTTGCCGGTCTTGCCTGGATTGTTCTCTCTGGTTGTTGGATTGCGGAGCACCCTGCTGCTCACCTCCTTGCGGACGACCGTTTCCACTCTTTTTCTTTCTCTTGTTACGGCTGTTGTTGCTGTTCTCGCCACCGTTGCCGTCACTGCCACTCTTGCCTTTCCGGTTGCGGTCAAAGCGAGTGAGACTCTCTTGTTCCAGCAAGTCCACCGGCTTTTTGGGTTCGGAACGATGGGTTTCTTCTATCAGGCTGTCGGGCTTGATGCCACGTCTGTTCAAACCGATAATCTCGAAGGCGCGTCTGCCGCTGATGGTCACCAGGTTGGCGGGGATGTTCTTGTCGCTTGAGTAGGTTATCTGGTTGCTCAGAATGTCGGCTTTGAAGAAGAAGAACTCACCGTCTTTGGTCTCTAAGGTAATCTCGCGTGAGGGCAGGCGTTTCTGTGCTTCCACGTAGCAGTCTACTTCGTAGTTGAGGCAGCACTTCAGTTTGGCGCATTGTCCGGCAAGCTTCTGCGGATTCAGTGAAATGTCCTGGAAGCGCGCCGCGCTGGTGGATACCGATACGAAGGAGGTCATCCAGGTGGCGCAGCACAGCTCGCGTCCGCAGGGACCGATACCGCCGATGCGTCCGGCTTCCTGGCGGGCACCAATCTGTTTCATCTCGATACGCACGCGGAAAGCGTCGGCAAGTACCTTGATGAGCTGGCGGAAGTCCACCCGTTCGTCGGCTATGTAGTAGAAGATGGCCTTGTTGCCGTCTCCCTGATATTCCACGTCTCCAATCTTCATGTTGAGGTTGAGGTCCAGGGCTATCTGACGCGAGCGTATCATGGTGGAGTGTTCACGGGCTTTTGCCTCGTTGTACTTCTCCATATCCACAGGCTTCGCCTTGCGGTAGATGCGTTTGATGTCTGCCTCAGACTTGATATTGGCTTTCTTCATTTGCAGCGGCACGAGACGTCCGGTCAGGGTCACCACACCGATATCATGTCCGGGGGTGGCTTCTACGGCTACGATGTCGCCTTTCTCCAGAGGTATCTTGTTGCTGTTGCGGAAATATCCCTTGCGGGTATTCTTGAACTGAACCTCTACCAGCTCGCTCTCATCGGCATTGCCCGGAATGTCTGCCAGCCAGTCGTAGGTGTTCAGTTGCTTGTCCTGCCTGCCGCAACTCTTGCAGCAGAGACCTCCGCTTCCGTTATGTAGTTTAAATTCCATCATCTATTTATTTACTATTTGACTATTTACTATTTGACTATTTACTATTTACGATTTGATACTTTGCATTTCATTATTTTGCCACTTTTCATTGTTTCAATAAAACAATCATTTTGAGAGAGAAGTCGAAAAACACCATGCGGGCGTTTACGTTCTGCTCGATGTGGCGTTGCGCTTCACTTAGTTCGTCCATGATACCCATGACGTTCCGTTCGTTGACAAAGGGGGCGAAACGGGTGGCGAAGTTCTGTTCGGGCAGCGTCATGTAGTTCATCTCCTTGCGGTGCAGGTTGTAGATGAAGTTCTCGCGGGTCATGCGCTGGCAGTAGTCCAGGAAGTTCTTCTGCCGTTCGCGTCCCATGGCAGCAAGCTGCTCGCTCCATTGTTTCATTTCCCGTATCTTGCGCTGGTAGGAGAGTCGCATCAGGCTGACAAAGAGGTTGAAGAACAGTTCGTTCTCTTCGTTCAGATGGATGGTCTCCAATGCTTTGATGAAGTCTCCGTTTGCCAGATGGGCTATCGTCTCGCTGTCGCGGGGCTGCACTCCGTACTTCTGCTGCAGGGCTTCGGCTATGTCGGCTTCTTCAATCTTGGGAATGTTGAAGCGCTGCGTGCGGCTGAGGATGGTGGGCAGTATCATTTCCGGAGCTTCGGAGATGAGGAGGAATATCGTTTTCTCGGGTGGCTCTTCCAGCAGTTTCAGCAGCTTGTTGGCGCATACTTCATGCAGCTTTTCGGGTAGCCATACGATGGTGACTTTGTAACCTCCTTCACTGGATTTCAGACTCAGCTTGCGGGTTATCTCGTCGCTTTCCTTGGCATAGATGATGGCTTGTCCGTTTTCGGCATCCATCTCGTTCAGCCAATGGTTCAGTCCGAAGTAGGGGCTGTTCAGCAGCAGGTGCCGCCAGTTGGCGATATAGTCGTCGCAGACTTCCTTTTTCCCTTTGGCACTCTTGACGATAGGGTATACGAAGTGTACGTCCGGGTGCACCAACTTGTTCCATTTCACGCAGGAGGGACAAGTACCGCAGGCATCGGTTTCCGTCCGGTTGGGACAGCAGATGTAGCGGGCATAGGCAAGTGCCAATGGGAGTTTTCCTACTCCGGCAGGGCCACAGAAAAGTTGTGCGTGGGGAATACGTCCTTCCTGCACTTCTTGTATCAGCCTTTGTTTGGCTGCCTCTTGGCCTATTATGTCCTTGAAACTGAACACGGGTTAATTAGTTATAAGTTATTACTTGTGACACTGCCAGTTGTCAATTGTCAACTATCGATTATCTATTGTTTAGTAGATTTGTTTGGCTACTTCCCTGATGCTGTCTGTGGCTCCTACCGAGTAGAAGTGGAGGCTTGGGACGCCATGGGCTATCAGCTCTTTGCACTGCTGCACGCACCATTCGATACCCACTTGCTGAGCTTCCGCATCGGTGTTGCACTTCAGAACCTCTTGGGTCAGTTCCTCGGGCAAGTCTACCTTGAACGTCTTGGGTATTATGCTGAGTTGTGACAGCTTCTTGAAGGGCTTGATGCCCGGGATAATCGGGATGGTGACACCGGCTTGACGGGCACGTTCCACGAAGTCGAAATATTTCCGGTTGTCGTAGAAGAGCTGGGTCACGGCATACTCTGCACCCATTTCCATTTTTTTCTTCAGCCAGTAGATGTCTGTATCCATGTTGGGGGCTTCTTCATGCTTTTCCGGATAGCACGCCACACCGTATGAAAACGGGGTATTGGTAACTTTCATCTCGGAGCCGTCCACAAAAATACCTTTATTGAAGTTGTTGATTTGCTCTTGTAGTTCGACGGCGTGGTGGTAACCGTTGCCCACGGGGATAAAAGAGGATTCGTGCTTTGCCTTGTCGCCACGAAGCACCAGCAGGTCGGTGATGCCGAGGAATTGCAGGTCGAGCAGCACGTACTCCGTCTCCTCGCGGGTGAAGCCGCTGCAAAGGATGTGCGGCACCATGGTGATGTTGTACTTGTTCTGGATGGCAGCAGCTACGGCTACGGTGCCGGGGCGGCGGCGCAGGCGGTTTCGCTGGAACAATCCGTTGCCGAGGTCTTTGTACACGTACTCGCTGCGGTGCGTGGTGATGTTGATGTATTTGGGGTCGAATTCCCGTAACGTATCTATGGTTTGATACAGCTTTTCGATGCCCGTACCTTTCAGTGGTGGCAATATTTCAAAGGAAAAAGCTGTTTTTTCGTTACTGTTTATCAGGTCGATTACTCTCATTTCTCTTTCGTTATCTTTGTCCGATTGGCAAAAATCTTGCACATTGGGAACAAAAATACAAAAAAGAAATGAGAAATGCCGAAATTGCCGGCTATTCTTTTATACAGCGGATGGAAAGAGCTTTATAGTAGGGCTTGCCGGTGACATGGGCAGCGCTTGATACAAACTCGTCGCTTTCGCCGAGAAAATAAATGGTGCTTTCCGAAAGGGTATGCTTTGTATGATCCCAACTCCAAAAGGCGGTCATTTTATTGGGGCTGTTGTGTCCTTTGTTGTACCACATTCCTACCGGGAAAGCATTGAACCGGGTATGGTTGTTGACGGGGGCAACTTCACCGGATACCATTGCCTGCCATTCTCCTGCTTTTAGTATGGAGGCATCGTTGCCGGTGTAGTTTTTCAGCTGTTCCCAGTCTGCATCCGATGGAATTTTCCAGCCCTCGGGAGCCAGCTCTCCTGCCAGTATGGATTCTCCATTGTAAAAATAAATGTCATATTTGTCCGGCTTGTAATATCCGGCTTTGTCTGTTCCCAAGTCACTCTGTTTTTTCAAGGGAGCTCCGTCACGGTAGGTGGTGGCATGGAGCTCTTTACCCATCCAGTATTGGGCTCCAATCTTGACAATGGGGTATTCGGTAGACACTCCTTTTCTGATGTCTCGAAGGGTGTAGCATGCCACATTCACTTTGATGGCGTTTTCCGGTTTATCCAGAAGTAGCTTATGGTTATTGTCTATATAGAGCTTGTCTATGCCGGTATATTCCCCTTTAGTGTAGGTAAATCCATAGTCGTCTGTATTCCAGCTTATTCTTCCTCCGCAGATGGTGTCTTTACGGTCTGCAAGCTGTAGAATGACTCCATTGCTCAGGTCGGTCTTTTCATTTTCGCCTATGGGATAGGCTATAACGGCTCTGGAAGTCAATGACGCTGATTTGAGATATTCCTTGCAGACTTCTGCAATGGGTATCCCTTCGTGATAAATTCTGTACACATTTGAAAGAGAAAAGGAGAGAGCGGAGATATGTATGGCAGTGTAATCTTCCATATTGTCGGTGTCGATGGGAGGGAGGCTGCTCCATTCCTTGATTTTTCCGGCAAAACTGCTCAGTACGTTGCTGTTGCTCTGCATGGCTGATATGTTAATGATACATTGCGTGCTGCTACTCATTTCCACTTCGGGTATTGCACAACTGTATATACGTCCGCTCCACTCCATAATGAAGGATTGCTTGCCATCATTTATCGTTTGGGGTATGATGATGAATTCCTTGCCGGTAAGTTTGTTGTCTTTGACGCTCCATTCGCCGGAGGCTATGATGTCTTGTGTCCCCGTAAGATTACTGAAAGTCCCGTCTTCCAGATTATAATCGGCCGAGGTCTTGAGCCCGGTTGCGATGATACGCGGATTGGCTTTCAGCAAATCATTGGCAGAGTTGCTTGCGTCGGGTGTCAGAGAGATTGCCAGTTTGGACAGCTTGTGTTGGAACTCCAGGGTTACAGATTTGGTTTTACTGGTGATTCCTTGCGCTTTAGCTACCAAGAAGTCACTTTGTGCGCGGTTTTTCTCATTGCTCTGGTCTATCTGCACAGATACGGGAAGAACGGGTGTACCGGCAGCTACCCCTTCGGTTTGGTAAGGGTGGTAACTGATAAAGTCCAGTGACACATCTCCTTCCGGATAGAATACTGTCTTTTTGGGAACCAGTGTGGAGCCTTCCGTATATTCCAGGGCCAGATTGTCAATATACCGTTTTCCCTTGATGGAGCCGGAGGAAGTGGTTGCAAACAAGCCCATTCTGTCTCCTTTTTCAAAGGCGGTGTTTGTGACCTTGGTACTGGCCTTTTCCATTTTGATAGAGAACGTGATAGGTGTCGTCCCTTCCTCGATTTCCGCTTCTGATTCTTCGTCAATCCGGTTCACACAAGCTGTATTCCCTAAGGACATGCAGCAGAATAAAGAGGCAGCCAAGACTCCTCTTGCAAGAATAAGTTTTTTCATTGTATTATTATTGTGGGGCAACGGTTTTTCCGCTTTCCCAATTATACTCAATGAACCTTGTCTTAAAAATGTGGATTTAGCAGAGCTATAACCGGTATGGAAAAGTCTTTTACGCTTTTGGATGCTAATTATCAGTATCACGCTTGATGCCGCAGTGCTTTTTAATCTTATTTTTAATAACTTTTAATAGGTTTCGGGTACAAATGTAATTAAACGTGTTAAATGAAGAGGGATAAATCGATAAAACTTTTATAATTTATTTATCACACTCTGATTTTTTGCCTAACTTTACACGCTAAAATCGTAGACAGTAATAAGTTAAACCATAGATATAAACTCATGCCTTTAAATTTACCCGATAAACTACCCGCTATCGAGTTGCTGAAAGAGGAGAATATTTTTGTCATTGACAATTCCCGGGCAACCCAGCAGGATATCCGTCCGCTGCGTATCGTGATTCTGAACTTGATGCCGCTAAAGATTACAACGGAAACGGACCTGGTGCGTCTGCTTTCCAATACTCCGCTTCAGGTGGAAATCTCGTTCATGAAGATAAAAAGCCATACTTCCAAGAACACTCCGATAGAACACATGAAAACATTCTATACGGATTTCGACAAGATGCGCGGTGAAAAGTACGATGGCATGATTATCACCGGTGCTCCGGTAGAGCAGATGGATTTTGAGGAGGTGACTTATTGGGATGAGATTACTGAAATCTTCGACTGGGCGCGTACGCATGTCACCTCTACGCTCTACATCTGCTGGGCGGCGCAGGCAGGGCTCTATCATCATTATGGAGTGCCGAAGTATGCACTGGATAAGAAGATGTTCGGTATCTTTGAACATCGTACCTTGCAACCGTTGCATCCCATTTTCCGTGGATTTGATGATATGTTCTATGTGCCGCATAGCCGCCACACGGAAGTGCGCCGGGAAGATATACAGAAGGTTCCGGAATTGACGCTGCTTTCCGAGTCGGAGGATGCTGGTGTATATATGGCGGTGGCCCGTGGAGGGCGTGAGTTCTTCGTGACCGGCCATTCGGAATACTCCCCGCTGACATTGGATACAGAGTATCGCCGTGACTTGAATAAGGGCCTGCCCATTGAGATACCCCGTAACTACTATGTGGACGATGACCCGGACAAAGGAGTGCTGGTGCGTTGGCGTGCCCATGCCAATCTGTTGTTCTCCAATTGGCTGAATTATTTTGTATATCAGGAGACGCCGTATAATATTAATGAAATAGGGTGAGTTACTCGTAACTAAACGATGATAAAGCAACGTAAAATAGAGCTGCTGGCTCCTGCCAAGAATTTGGAGTGTGGCATAGAAGCAGTGAATCATGGGGCAGATGCGGTATACATCGGTGCACCCAAGTTCGGTGCGCGTGCGGCTGCTGTCAACTCTTTGGAGGATATTGCCGCTTTGGTGGAGCATGCCCATCTGTATAATGTCCGTATCTATGTGACGGTCAATACCATTCTGAAAGAAGAAGAGCTGAAAGAGACGGAGAGGATGATTTGGGAGCTGTACCGCATCGGTGTGGATGCACTGATTGTACAGGATATGGGGATTACGCGGTTGAATTTGCCGCCCATTCCGTTGCATGGCAGTACGCAGATGGATAACCGTACGCCGGAGAAAGTACGTTTCCTTGCCGATGCCGGTTTCCGTCAGGTGGTGTTGGCACGCGAACTTTCTTTGCAGGAGATACGCGGTATCCATGAGGCGTGTCCCGACGTGCCGCTCGAAGTCTTTGTACACGGGGCTCTTTGCGTCAGTTATAGCGGGCAGTGCTATGTCAGCCAGGCTTGTTTCGGACGGAGTGCCAACCGGGGGGAATGTGCGCAATTCTGCCGTTTACCCTTCAGTCTGGTAGATGCCGATGGCAAGACCATTGTGCGTAATAAGCATCTGCTTTCTTTGAAGGACCTCAACCAAAGCGAGGTGTTGGAAGAACTGCTGGATGCCGGAGCCACTTCGCTGAAGATAGAAGGCCGCTTGAAGGATGTGACCTATGTGAAGAATGTGACGGCGGCTTACCGTAGGAGGCTCGATGCCATTTTTGCCCGTCGCAAGGAATATACCCGTGCTTCTTCGGGTACTTGCCATTTCGACTTCCAACCGCAGCTTGACAAGAGCTTCAGCCGTGGTTTCACGCATTACTTCCTACAAGGCAGGGGAGGGGAAATCACTTCATTCGATACGCCCAAATCTTTAGGAGAGGAGATGGGCACTTTGAAGGAACAGCGCGGTGGATATATTACGGTGGCAGGCGTGAAGCCTTTCCACAACGGAGACGGCGTCTGTTTTTTGGACGAGCAAGGACGTTTGCAGGGTTTCCGTATCAACCGGGTGGATGGTAACAAACTCTATCCGGCAGGGGAAGTGCCTCGCATCAAACCTCGTACACGGCTTTATCGCAATTTCGACCAGGAGTTTGAACGTATCCTTACCCGTAAATCCTCCGAACGCAAAATCGGTGTTTGTTGGGAGTTGGCAGATACTTCTTTCGGGTTTAGCCTGACGGCTGCGGACGAGAATGATAACCGCGTGACACTTTCTTTCCCTTATCCGAAAGAACCGGCACGCACGCCACAGGCGGATAATCTGCGCAGCCAACTGGCTAAGTTGGGGAATACCCCTTTCGAGGTAGCCGGGCATTTATCAGAAGAGGCGTCGGGTATCAGGCTCAATCTCTCTGAAAACTGGTTTCTTCCTGCTTCCGTGGTGGCAGACTGGCGTCGGCAGGTGATAGATAGGCTGATTGTGGCTCGGCGTGTTACTTATCGTCGTGAGTTGGCTGTCTGGAAACCGACAAGCCATGCTTTCCCTGCTACTTCACTGACCTATCTGGGCAATGTGATGAACAGTGCTGCCCGGAGTTTTTACCGTGAGCATGGACTTTCGTCTATAGCACCTGCCTACGAGGCACAAGCGGTTCCGGATGCTGTACTCATGTTCTGCAAACATTGCCTGCGTTTCAGTATGGGATGGTGTCCCACCTATCAGAAAGGACATTCTCCTTATAGGGAACCTTATTATTTGGTTGGGACGGACGGCAAGCGTTTCCGCTTGTCTTTTGATTGCAAGAATTGCCAGATGAAAGTCATTGCTCATGAAGAGCCGCTTTAATGAAGGACGAAGAATGAGGAATTACTAATAAAGACTTGAAAATGAGGAGTGAGGAACGGGCACATAATGAAAGGCTGGCAAATGACCGGTACCGGGAAGCGGGCAGGGACAAACATCCTTTGCGTTCACTGCGTTCCCTCCTATTCTGCATTCTTTATTTTTCATGCTTCATTGCTTTAGTTTCCTGCCATTATTCCCGTCCTAATCTTGAAGATGAACATCTGTCTAAGGAGACGCGTGATTCGCTGGCCTATCTTTTTGAGCGGCATTATACTTGGAATACCAATCTGGAAGTGCTGGCAGATTCTGTGAATTTGGCTTGTCTGCCCGTGAAGGACTGCTATAATATGCTTTATCGGGGAGACCGCGTGGTGGTTGCCGAGTTCGCCATCCATCCTGCCGACAGTGTGGATAGTGTATGGGTGAAGCTTGCCCATTCGCAGGAAGTGCAGGGTTGGTTGCGGGAGTCCGAAATGATGCATGCCTTTGTTCCTACAGACAGCATTTCGCAGGCCATCTACTTGTTCAGTGATACCCATGCCTCTTATTTTATCATTATTTTTGCCTTGTTTGTGGCAGTCTGGCTGTTCCGGGCTTTTCGGCGCAAACAGTTGAGGATGGTGTACTTTAATGATATAGACAGTCTCTATCCGTTGTTGCTATGTCTGCTGATGGCGTTCTGTGCCACTATTTACGAATCTATACAAGTGTTTGCGCCGGAGACGTGGCAACACTTCTATTTTAATCCTACCTTGTCGCCGTTCAAGGTACCGCTTGTGCTTTCTGCTTTTCTGATGGGTATCTGGCTGTTTATAGTGGTGTTGCTGGCGGTACTCGACGATTTGTTTCGCCAGTTAAGTCCGGCGGCGGCCGTATTCTATCTGTTGGGGCTGGCCTCCTGCTGCATCTTCTGTTATTTTTTCTTTATCCTGACTACATCTATCTACGTCGGATACTTGTTTTTGACCGCTTTTGTATGGGTATTCCTCAAAAGGCTTCGCATTTCGCTGCTGGCTTCACGCTATCGTTGTGGCAGATGCGGGCAGAAACTGAGGGAGAAGGGAGTCTGCCCGCATTGCGGAGCTATCAATGAATAAGGAAATTAGAATCTGCATCGCAGCTCTATCCCTGCCTGCACGGGACGTCCTTTCTGCATAAATCCGTTCCCCATACTCTCGAAGTAGAAGGAGGCGTAATCCTTGTTGAGGGCATTGCGCACCCAGAAATCAATCTGTCCATGTCCTTTCTGGAAGCTGATACGTCCGTTCAGCGTGCCGTAGAAGGCTTGGCTCACGGTATTCTTCTCGGTCCAGTAGATGCGCCCGGCACCGGTGTAGTTGGCGTTCAGCTGGATGCAGTCCAGCCAGTGCCCCGGACGGATGCGGAAGATGTACTGACCGCCCACGTTCATGGTATGCTTGGGAACAAAGGGTACGTACTTGCCGTTGTAGCTGATTTCCTGAAGCTCCCCATTCACTTTCTCGTTGGTGATGTAATCCTTAAAGGTGGCATAGGTATAACCATAACTTGCATTCAGCGTGAAGTCCGTAGCAACGGCAGCCGTCAAGGCAACCTCTGCCCCCTGGCTGCGGCTTTTGCCGGCATTTGCCGTTTCGCGTCCCAGTCCGCTTGGGGCGAAGCGTGAAATCTGCTGGTCGCGGGTTTCCAGCCAGAAGATGGCGGCGTCGGCATGCAGACGTCCGTCCAGCAGATTCAAGTGTGTTCCTATTTCGTAGTTCCAGGTCTGTTCGGGCTTGTAGACGGTGGCGGATTTTGCATCCGGATTCTCTCCCGCATCGGGGAAGTATTTGCCCACCAGCTCTTTGTAGGCATCCGGCACGTTGGGCATAATCGCCTCTTTGCTTTGCCGCATCATGTCATTCTTCAAACTGGATTGCAGCAGGTCGGAGAACATCTGCACGTTGTAACCTCCCGAACGGTAACCTTTGCTGACCGTTGCATACACATTTCCTCTGTTTCGCGCAAAGTCATACTGCAAAGCAAACTTGGGCAACAGCTGAAGATAATCCTTATCAATGTTTCCTTGGTAGCGCGACTCTACGGTCAGCGCCGTCTCCGGCATCATCTCTATTTCGCGGATGACGACGTCGCCCCGCTTCATTTCTCCCTTGATGCCCACCTTGTAGTCCAGGCTGGTGCCGGAGTTGTAATCCATCTTCATACGCTCATAATCCAGGCGTAACCCGGCAGTGAACGACACTCCTTTCAGCCCGAATAAATCTCTGAAGGTGGATTGATGGAAGAGTGCCCCATTCAGCAGCGGAGTGTTGAAACTGCCCCCGATGGGCATGGTCCGGCTGCTGATGCCCAGTGAGGGCAGGATATTCATACTCATGGATGGTCCCATCTCTACTTGTATTTGCGATGGGATGACACTGCCCAACATCTGGTTCAGCATCCCCATTCCGGCTTCCCTGAAAGTGACGGGAGCTTCCGTATTCAGCCATTGGTAGAAGCCGAAGGCGCCGGTGGTCCATTGCCAGCGGCTGCCGCTTTTACTCTTCAAGATGATTTCCTCGCTCAGTGCGTGGGAGCGTTGTTTCTGTTGCAGGGTATAGATGTCGTTGGCGGTGAAGTCTTGGTCTATGTCCATGCAGTCCTTTAGAAACTGGTAGCCGGTGACCATGCTCAACGTGAAGTGCTGTGCCTGGTATTCCAGGTTCAGACCCGTGTTCAGCAGGTTGCGGTAGTAGTTGCTACGGGCGTTATTGGAGATTTTTCCGATGTAGGGCTTCAGCGGCTCGCTCTGTGCTTCGGGGGCCAGGCTGCCTTGGTAGAAATACGGGTAGCCACCCTGGTCGCTGTATTCGTAGTTGATGTTTAGGTCCACCTTCCAGTTGTCCGAGGGGAGGTAGATGGCGCGGATGCGTCCACCTGCCGATTGCCCCTTGTCCGCTTTCTCGTCCCTCACCGTGTTGCGGAAGAATCCTCCTTGATAATCGTAAAAACCTCCGGTGGAAAAGGCGAACCGTTCCGAAAGGCGGTGATAGTGGGTCAGCGAGGTATTATAGGCATTGTACGTACCTGCCCCCATGCGGAAGTCCGTCCCCTGGTAGGAGAAGGGCGATTTGGTGTGCACCTTAATCAATCCACCCATGGCATTGCGCCCGTAGAGCGTGCCCTGCGGACCGCGTAGCACGTCGATGCGCTCTACGTCGGCATAGCTGAAGTCGAAGGCTGACTTGTCTATATAAGGTATATTGTCTACATAAAGTCCTACGGAGGGAGTGTTGATGCGCGAGCCGATGCCGCGGATATAGACTGCCGAAGTCAGTCGCGAGCCGTAGTCGGGGATAAACATATTGGGCACTACGGATGTCAGATTCTTGATGGAGTTCACCTGTGCGTTCTGCATGTCCTGCTGCGAAAGCAGGGTGACGGCGGCGGGCTGCTCGCGCAGTTTCCGGTTTTCTTTGGGGGCGGCGATGACGGTTATTTCCTCTACATCCACCACTTTCAAGGTGTCTGCCTCTTCGGCAAGTACGTTGCCGGTTGCCAGGAGGCAGAAGATACCGGTCAAAATTCTATATCTATTCATAAACTGGTTTTTTAGCGCCTGCAAAGTAAAGGGATTCTTGCGGAAGGGACAATCCTCATTTATTAGGATTTCGTTCCTGGAGTGCTAATCTTAAATCGTTCCATCATGCGGAAAATATCGTTCCTCCGTGGGGTAAAAATCGTTCCACCATGGTGGAACGATTTTTACCCCACGGAGGAACGATTAGATGTTAGCACATTAGCACACTAATTGGGGCGAAGTTTTTCTGAAAAGACTTCGCTTCTGATGTATCCGGTTGTAGGATTATATTCTGTCCGCTTCCACATATCCGTGCATCACGGCATAGATAGTCAGCCCGGACACGGACTTGATACCCAGCTTCTCGGTGATATTCTTGCGGTGTGAGATGACGGTGGTCAGGCTGATGTTCAGTTTGTCGGCAATCTCCTTGTTGATGAGACCTTTGGTAATCAGCACCAGCACTTCTATTTCGCGGGCGGAAAGGTCGTGCCCGGCGGCTGTATTTATTGCCATATCCGAGTGTCTGGCGGGTGCCGGCTTTCCGTGGTTTTGTCTGTATTGGTTTCCGTATTGGCGCAGCTGCAGAATGTTTTTTGCCAGATTTTGTTCGTCCTGATAGATGTTTAGCGTCGGCATGCCCGACAGTTGGGGGACGGTTTCACCATTGACCAGCACAATGGTTTTGGGCTTGCGCTCCAGAAAGAAAGCGGTATGCTCGAAGTAAATCTGTGAAGAGATGAAATAATGTACATACATGTCAGGCGTATCATCCATCAGTTCGCCAAAGGAACGGAAAGAGCGGATGATGGCTGTCGGGATGATTTCCTCCAGCAAGTTCTGCAGTCCCAGACAGGAGAGGGTGTTGGAGTCGACGATTGCTATTTCAGGAGTCATTCTCGTTTTTTTGTTTCTGCAAAAATACGGATTATTTTTTAGGGTTTGTCTGTGCGGGGCTGCAAAATGAAAAATTCTCCTATGCAGAACTATTCTCCCTCTCCTTTTGGGGAGCGGGGAGTGTCTCCTTTCGCATATTGGCTGGGGCTGACATTGAAATATTTCTTAAAGACTTCCCGGAAGTATTTCCCATCGCAGAAACCGGTTCTTTCTGCTACTTCAGTCACGGAATATTTCCCTTCTTTCAATAGCTCGGCAGCATGTTTCAAACGGATATTCCGTACGAAATCTGCCGGTGCCTGGCCGGTCAGCGCTTTCAGTTTACTGTAGAAACTGGTACGGCTCATATTCAGGAGCGAGCACAATACGTCCACTGTGAAATCGGGATTATCCATGTTCTCCTCGATATGTCTCTTTACATTCGACATGAATTTCCAGTCGAGACTGTTGGAGCAAGTGGTAGTTGTGGAGGGCTCTTCTTCTGTATTGATTTCCAAATTCGCATATCTCTTGCGCAGCAATGCGCGGTTGGCAAGCAGATTGGCAATGCTGGCTTTCAGTATGTTTATGCTGAAAGGTTTTACAATATATTCGTCCGCACCGATATGGAGTCCTTCGAGAATGTTCTTTTCATCTCCCAGTGCCGTCAGCAGTACTACCGGGATGTGGGATGTTTCAATATCGTTCTTGATGGCGATGCATAATTCGTCGCCTCGCATTTCCGGCATCATGATGTCGGAAAGAATCAGTCCCGGCCAGAATTGTTTTACAATGGTCAGCGCTTCCTTGCCGTTGTTGCATACTTGTACATTGTAAATCGGAGAGAACGACTGGAAGAGATAGTTGCGCAGCTCGTCATTGTCTTCTACAATCAAGATGCGATGCAGTTTGTCATTGTCTTCAGTCCGGAGTTCTCCGGCAAGTTTCAAAGGAACGGTGGGGACATCCGGTTCATAGAAGGTCTTCTTATCCTTAACGGACAGAGTGAAGTTCTTGAACTGTTCTTTCTCTTTGGGAAGGATGATTCTGACAGTACTGCCTTGGCATTCGGTGCTCTCAATGTATATTTTTCCATTGTGCAGGCTTACCAGCTTCCGCACCAGCATCAGACCGATACCGCTTCCCGTTATTTTGGAGTTGATGGCATTTGTTCCACGGAAGTGCATCTTGAACAGTTTTCTTTGTTCTTTGGCGGGAATTCCTATTCCATTATCTTTGACTTCTAGTCTCCAGGAGCTTTTCATGTCATAAACAGAAATGAGTATATCGCCATTTTGGGGAGTATACTTCAGAGCATTGGATATGACATTTTCCAGGATAGAGTCCATCTTCTCTTTGTCGAACCATACATTCATGTAGCTGAAATTGCTTTCGTATCTGAAAGTGATATGTTTTATGGTGGCATAGGTCTGGAAATTGTTGTATATCTCCTTGATGTAAGTATTCAATTCATATTCTGCTATGTACAGATGAGGGGAATATACTTCTGCCCGTTCAAAGTTTATCAGATTGGTAGTCATGCGCAGGAGGGAGTTGACATTTCTCAGTGCCATGTGCATATTGTTGGTCTCGGCTTCGTTCAGTGTCTTGTTTTCAAGCATTTCTTCCAGAGGTGCCTTTATCAGTGTCAATGGCGTGCGGATATCATGCGCGGTATTGACAAAGAAACGGGTTTTCTCATCGGATATCTTTTTCTGTTTTCTCAGTGCCATGACACGGAAACCGACAACGGACATCAGTACTGTCAGCAGGACATAGCAGGCTATGGTCCAAAAACTGAACCAGACGGGGCGCGCAATGCTGATGTCGATGCTTCGCTCTTCAAAATAAAGATAAGGCTCTTCCTTGGATACCGCCCGTATGTAAAGTTTGTAATCGCCCGAGGCAAGGTTGGTGAAGCGGAGATGCCCTTCTTCACCCAGGCGGTTCCAGTCATCGTAAAAGCCTTCCAGCTTCCAGTAGAAAGTGACATTGTCCGGCGCGTCATAATTGATGGATGAAATACTGAGGGAAAAAGTGTTCTGGTTATATTTCAGCTTTAACCGGTCTGTCTGGTTGATGTTTTCCTTCAAGGGGGAATTCGGACTGCCGGGAAAGACTGTCTGATAGAGTATCTGAAAATCGCTGAGTATCATAGGAGAGTAGATGTACTTGGGCAAACGGGTTCCTTCGGGAAACTCGATGGCTCCGTCTGTGCTGCCAAAGACAAAACCCTTGTTCTTGCGTAGCGTTCCGGAAGAGGCACTGAAGCAGGAGGACATCAGCCCTTGCTCTTTAGTCCAGTTGTGGAATGTCTTCTCCGTAGGGTGGAAACAGCTGATTCCGTTTTCGGTACTCATCAGGATATGCCCGTCCGACTCGGGGAGTATGGTGTAGATGTTGTTTGAAACCAAGGCACAATTGTCCTTGTGATAATGCTTGAACGTACTGTCCTTTGCGTTGTAGACAACCACTCCGGAGCCGTTTGTTCCTATATATAGAGAGAGGTCTTCCGCTTGGTAAAGTGTGTTGATGTAGGTCGTCTCTTCCTGCAAGGCGACATATTGGAATCTACCCGACTCTTTGTCCAGCAGATACAGTCCGGCACTTGTCCCAATCCACATGTGTCCGTCGTCCTTTTCTGTAATGGCGGTGACGGAATTTATTCCGGGATACAGACGGACGGAATTCAGGGACAAATCGAAGCACTTCAGATTATAGAACCCTCCGGACCAGATATATCCTTTGGAGTCTTTTACAATGTCGCGGATATACTTGTCAGGACGAATGTTGTCCGGATTGAGCAGGTAAGGGGAGAAATATTCTACCGAGAGTGTCCTTTTATTTATTTTGTATACTCCCGAAGTATATCCTCCTGCCCAAATAATGCCGGGTGATACCTCGCATAGCGTAATGAAGATGTGATTCTTGTTTTTCAGTTGATGGTCGAAGGAGCTCAGGAATGAATGCCACTGCCCGGTTTTCGATTGATAAAGGCTGATTCCGTTACTTGTTCCGAACCATAGGTCTCCGTCACTGTCTTCAATGACAGAGTGTACCTGGTCGTTGACCAGCGATTGTCTGTTTCCGATAGAATGCTTTATCCAGTTGTAGCTTTTGTACCGGTTGTCTATAATGGTAATTCCTTCCGGGTAGTTGGCTATCCATATCCGCTTTTCTTCATCAATATAAATGTCATTGATGTTATTACTGTTCATCTCATTGTGGCTTTTGTAGCTGGAGACGATGTACGGTTCCGAGATACACGAGTTCATGTTGATTTTGTGTATACCCATACCTTCTGTCGCTATCAATAGCTCTGTCTGGTTCAGAGGTTTGATTCGGGCAATGTTTACATCGCTCAAATCCGTATTGGAGTGTATAATCCGTTGTTGCCGTATGTCGTAGGCAAAGACTCCTTTTTCAAAAGTACCGATGAAAAGTCTTTGTGATTCTTGGTGGAAATAGAGTGAACTGATTTGGGCCTGGATTTTGTCAAGAGGTTCAAGAGGGACAATCTGCAATGTCTCATTTTCGAGTTTGACATATCGCAATCCCTTGTCGGTACCCATGAAGAAGTGGTTATTGTCCACTTGTTCGATACTTGTAATGCTGCTTTTCAGTTCATTGGACATTTGATGGACCTCTCCGGTTTGTGTGTCGTAGAGAGCGATGCTGTATCTGCTGCAGAGCCAAATCCTGTGATTGCAGTCCATATAGCCGTAGCTGATATTGACCGGTGTCTTGGGCAGTTTATATACTCTGTTGAACACATCGTGTTCTTGGTTGTATTGAAAAATACGACCGGCTTTACCTATGACCCATAATTTCCCTTTCTCTTCAAAATACAGCCAACCGAGATGGATGGGGAAACTTGACTCTTTGTTTTCTTCTATTAATTTATAATGCTTGATGTCTTTTCCATTGTACCGGTCTATGCCTTCGTTGGTGAGGAACCACATATAACCTACCGAATCCTTTTGAATGTCGAAGATTCTGCGGTTGCTCAATCCGTTTTCCACCCCTATGTATTTATATGTTTGCGCCGTAGCTATGAGAGGCAAAAGGAATAGAAAGCATACAATGTTTATGATGAACCTCATAATAAATACAATATAACAACATATATGTGATAATAGTTTACAAATTAAACGAGAAAAAGTGAAAAATCAAAATTTGGATGTAAATATTATAGCTTAATCAAAGAATGCCTTTGCCGCTTCCGCACATCGTTCGCCGTCAATTCCGGCAGAAACAATGCCTCCGGCATATCCGGCGCCTTCTCCGCAAGGGAACAATCCTTTTACGCGTACATGTTGCAGTGTCTCCTTGTCTCTTGTTATGCGTACCGGCGCCGAAGTACGGGTTTCCACTCCAATCATTGTCGCCTCGTTCGTCAAGAAACCACGGCTGTATTTCCCGAATAGCTGGAAACCTTTGCTCAGGCGTTCTGCAATGAAAGAGGGCATCCAGAAGTGGAGAGGTGAGGAAACCAGTCCCGGTGCATACGAAGTTTCCGGCAGGTCGTAACTCAGTTTTTTCTTAGTGAAGTCTGCCATTCTCTGTGCCGGTGCTGTCTGCTTCATATTGCCTTGTTGCCAGCAGAGGCGCTCCAGATACTCTTGAAAATACATCATGCTTAATTGGGAGTTGACGGTTGGCAATTGACAATTAGTCGTGCTGTCGTGCTGCATAGAAATTGTAAATTGTAGATTGTCAATAGTAAATTGCTCTATGTCTTCCGGGCGTAGCTCTACCACCATTCCCGAATTGCTCCAACGGGAACCGCGGTTGCTGGGACTCATCCCGTTGACTACAATCTGCTCGGGACCGCTGGCGGCGGGCACAACGAAGCCGCCGGGACACATGCAAAAGCTATATACTCCTCGTCCGTCCACCTGGTTTACAAAACTATATTCGGCGGCAGGCAGATATTTTCCCCGTCCGTTCCGGTTGTGATATTGTATTTGGTCTATCAAGGTGGCAGGGTGTTCCAGTCGTACGCCTACGGCAATGCCTTTAGCTTCAATCTCTATATTGTTGGCGGCAAGCCAGCGGTATACGTCCCGGGCGGAGTGACCGGTGGCAAGTATCACCGGGCCGAGGAAAGTCTTGCCGGTATTTGCTTCAATGCCTTTGACTTCATCCTTCTCTATGAGCAGGGCGTCCATGCGTGTTTCGAAGTGGACTTCGCCACCACACTGGATGATAGTGTTCCGCATGTTTTCGATGACACGCGGCAGTTTGTCCGTACCTATGTGCGGATGTGCATCTACCAGAATGGAAGTGGAGGCTCCATGTTGGCAGAAGACGTTCAGAATCTTGTCTACATTGCCACGCTTCTTACTGCGTGTGTACAGCTTGCCATCCGAGTAAGCTCCGGCACCTCCCTCTCCGAAGCTGTAATTGGACTCCGGGTTGACGAGTTGCTGGCGGCTGATTTGCGCCAAGTCTTTCTTGCGTTCCCGTACGTCCTTTCCACGCTCCACAATGACGGGGCGCAGACCGAGCTCTATCAGTCGCAGGGCGGCGAAGAGTCCTCCGGGACCGGCGCCTACCACTACTACTTGGGGCTTTCCTTCTACATTATTATATAAGGTATGTTGATATTCGTCCTCTTTCGGCATTTCGTTCAGATATGCCCGTACGTTGAGGTTGATATAGATTGTCCGTTGGCGGGCATCGATACTGCGCTTCAAGATGCGCGTTGCTGTTATCTCCCGTGCATTCAGTCCTTTCTCATGTACTAAGTACTCTTTCAGGCGTTGCTCGTTTGCCGCTACTTCGGGCAATACGCGCAGTTGGTATTCTTGTATCATAATGATTATCCGAATAGGGCACGGAATGCTTCTTCCACCTTCCGTACCGGTATCAATTCCATTTTAATCTTCTTCGTGTTCAGTCCTTGCATATTATACTTGGGAAGTATGAATCGCTTGAATCCAAGTTTCTCTGCTTCTCCGATGCGCTGCTCTATGCGGTTCACTGGGCGGATTTCACCTGACAGACCTGTTTCTCCCGCCATGCACACCTCCGGCTCTATGGCCGTGTCCATGTTGCTGGAGAGGATAGAGCTGATGACGGCAAGGTCTATTGCCGGGTCGTTCACTTTCAATCCGCCGGCAATGTTGAGAAAGACGTCTTTCTGTGCCAGCTTGAAGCCTACACGTTTTTCCAATACGGCCAGCAGCATATTCATGCGGCGGATGTCGAACCCTGTGGCAGAGCGTTGTGGGTTACCATATACGGCACTGCTGACCAATGCCTGCGTTTCGATGAGGAACGGTCTGATGCCTTCTATCGCGGAGGCGATGGCTATGCCGCTCATACCTTCATGGTCCTGGCTCAGCAGTAGTTCGGATGGGTTGCTCACCTGCCGTAATCCATCTTGCCGCATTTCGTAAATACCCAGTTCGGCAGTGCTTCCGAAGCGGTTCTTGATGCTGCGCAGGATGCGGTACATGTAGTGCTGGTCGCCCTCGAACTGGAGTACGGTATCCACGATATGTTCCAGTACCTTGGGGCCGGCTATGCTTCCTTCCTTATTGATATGCCCGATAAGGATGACCGCCGTATGCGTTTCCTTGGCAAAGCGCAGGATGGAGGCGGAACATTCCCGTACCTGGGCAATACTCCCCGGCGACGATTCAAGGGTTTCGGTAGAAATCGTCTGTATGGAGTCGATGATGACGATGTCCGGGCGGATGTTCTTGATATGGACGTAAATCTGTTCCAGGGAAGTTTCGCACACGATGAGGCAATCACTGGAAGCACTTGTCAAACGGTCGGCACGCAGTTTCAACTGACGGGTACTTTCTTCGCCGGAGACGTAGAGGATACGTTTCTCCGGTATACGGAGTACGGTTTGTAGCACCAGGGTGGATTTCCCGATACCCGGTTCGCCGCCAATTAATACAAGAGAACCTTGTACCAGACCGCCACCCAGTACCCGGTTCAGTTCGGCATCATGGAGATCGATGCGCGGTTCGTCATCGGCTACAATTTCATGGAGGGTTACGGGTTTGGCTTTGGCGGTCTCTATACCCGATACGGGACGTTTGTTCACCACTTCTTTCCGTACCACCTCTTCCACATACGTGTTCCACATTCCGCACGACGGACACTTGCCTACCCATTTGGGAGAGTCTTGTCCGCAGTTGCTGCATACATAAACCGTCTTCTCTTTAGCCATAGTTGTGCATTCTCTTCTAAAATGATTGCCCAAAGGTACAATTTTTCGATGCAGGGCTTGCAGACTCCCATAGAGTTTTTTTATTTTTGTGAGTAGAAAACAATAACATGTTATAAAAGCCATGATAGAAGATATTCTTGCATACAACAAGCGTTTTGTAGCCGAGAAGGGGTATGAGAAATACATCACGAATAAATACCCGGATAAGAAGATTGCCATCCTCTCTTGTATGGATACCCGTTTGACCGCTTTACTGCCGGCAGCCTTGGGCATCAAGAACGGCGATGTGAAGATGATAAAGAATGCGGGTGGAATCATTTCACATCCGTTCGGTAGTGTCATTCGTAGCCTGATGGTGGCCATTTACGAGTTGGGCGTGACGGAAGTGATGGTTATTGCCCACTCCGATTGCGGTGCGTGCCACATGAGCAGCGCCCAGATGATAGAGCATATGAAGGCCCGGGGCATCAAGCAGGAGACGATTGATATGATTCGTTTCTGCGGAGTGGATTTCGAGTCTTGGCTGTATGGATTCGAAGATACGGAGAAATCGGTAAAGGGTACGGTGGAAGCTATTATCAATCATCCGCTGATACCGAATGATATCAATGTCAGCGGTTTCATAATAGATTCTGTGACGGGAGAATTGACCCCGGTGCAGTGATAGTTGTGCTTCACACGGTAATTTCCCCTGCCAGCGGTCGTCCCATCAGTTCGCGTATTTCGGCAGGTGGATAATCGTGCCCCAGAAGGAACATCAGCTTGGTTACGGCAGATTCCGTTGTGCTGTCATATCCGCAGACAACTCCTGCCTGCATCAGTTGGTAACCGGTTTCATAGCGCTCCATTTCAACAGTGCCGGCACTGCATTGGGTGACGTTGACAATGATGATGCCTTGTTCGCAGGCATCATGCAGGTGGCGTAGAAACCATTCCTTTCGGGGAGCGTTGCCGGAACCGTAGGTTTCGAGGACTACGGCCTTCAGTCCTTTAGTGGCAAGTATGGCTGCCACGACATTTTCCTGAATACCTGGAAAAAGCTTCAGTATGGCGATGTTGGTATCAAGCAGATAATGAGGCTCCAGTTCGTGGGGAGTGCCGTGCGTATGAATTTGCACATTATTATATTTAATATGTATACCGGCGGAAGCGAGTACCGGATAATTGAAGGAACGGAAAGCATTGAAGTTCTCCGCGTTCATTTTGGTGGTACGGTTGCCGCGCATCAGGTGGTTTTCGAAGAAGATGCAGACTTCGGGTACGATGGGCTGTCCGTTGGAGTGGCGGTCGGTGGCTATTTCGATGCTGGTCAGCAGGTTTTCCTTGCCGTCTGTGCGGAGCACGCCAATGGGCAGTTGCGAGCCGGTTAGGATGACGGGCTTGTTCAGCCCTTCAAGCATGAAGCTGAGTGCAGAAGCTGTGTAGGCCATGGTGTCTGTGCCATGCAGGATGACGAAGCCTGTATATTGGTTGTAGTTGTTGCTGATGATGCGTACCAGTTTGCGCCAGGCATCGGGGTCCATGTCCGAGGAATCCATGGGCGGGTCGAATTGATAAGTGTCGATACGGAACGCAAATCTCTGAAGTTCGGGAACATGTTTCTGCAACTGCTCGAAGTTGAAGCTTTCCAGGGCGCCGGTTTCTGCATTCTCTATCATTCCGATAGTTCCACCGGTGTATATTAGCAAAACGGAAGTATTTTCTGGGTTCATGCGCACTTTTCTTTCATGTTTTCCATGCAAATATAATGATATATATTGAGAGTGATAGCAAAATGTTAGAAAAGAATAAACGGATATACAGAAAAAAGGTATGGAAAGTGTGAAAGTGTAAGCCGTAAGTTGTGCATATTTCTTGCCTTTTTAGAGGCTTTCTGTATTTTTATCGCAAAAAAGTCGCAAAAAGTGATAGATTGAATGTTTTTATTGTTACTTTTGCAACACTTATCATAAATGATAGAAACAAGAGACTATGAACAAGTACTATCAACATACAGTCACATCCATGTGGACCATGACCCTTAGGGGTTAGGGATAGTATTTTGTGTTTCTACGTGTTACACCATTTTCAAGCAGTTTTTCCATTTAATTAAAGTCAATGCAAGCCGTAGCAGCTTGTTTCCGACACATTGTATCAACCATCTCAACAATATAAAGAGAAATGAAAGTAATGAAATTCGGCGGAACGTCCGTAGGTTCCGTGAACAGTATTTTGAGCGTCAAGAGAATTGTAGAAGCAGTCGATGAACCGGTTATCGTGGTGGTGTCCGCATTGGGCGGCATCACGGACAAGTTGATAAACACCTCTAGAATGGCGGCAGCCGGTGATGCTTCTTACGAGAATGAGTTCCGGGAGATTGTCTACCGTCATGTGGAAATGATTAAGGAAGTGATTCCGGCAGGCGAGGTGCAGGTTGCCTTGCAACGCCAGATTGGTGAGCTGCTCAACGAGCTGAAGGACATCTTTCAGGGCATTTATCTGATAAAGGACCTTTCGCAGAAGACGTCCGATACGATTGTGAGCTATGGCGAACGTCTTTCATCTATCATCGTTGCCCAGTTGACGGGAGCGGAGTGGTTTGACTCACGCAAGTTTATCAAGACGGAAAAGAAGCATTCCAAGCATGTGCTGGATACGGAGCTGACAAATTCGTTGGTGCGCGAGACATTCAGCAGCCTGCCCAAACGCGTATTGGTTCCGGGTTTTATCTCCACAGACAAAATGACGGGAGAGGTAACGAACCTGGGTAGAGGTGGCTCTGACTATACGGCGGCAATCATTGCTGCTGCACTGGATGCCGACAGTCTGGAAATCTGGACGGATGTAGACGGATTCATGACAGCTGACCCGCGTGTGATTTCCAGGGCATACACTATCAATGAATTGAGCTATGTGGAAGCTACGGAGCTTTGTAACTTCGGTGCGAAAGTGGTCTATCCGCCTACAATCTATCCGGTTTGCCACAAGAATATCCCCATTCTGGTGAAGAATACCTTCAATCCGGAGGGTGTGGGAACTGTCATCAAGCGAGAGGTTTCCGACCCGCAAAGCAAGGCCATCAAGGGTATTTCATCCATCAATGATACGAGCCTGATTACAGTGCAAGGCCTTGGTATGGTAGGTGTCATCGGTGTGAACTACCGTATCTTCAAGGCGCTGGCAAAAAATGGCATCAGTGTATTCCTTGTGTCCCAGGCTTCTTCGGAGAATTCAACGTCTATCGGTGTGCGCAATGCGGATGCCGACCTGGCTTGCGAGGTGCTGAACGAGGAGTTTGCCAAAGAGATAGAGATGGGAGAGATTTCTCCTATTCAGGCAGAAAAGAACCTGGCTACCGTGGCCATCGTAGGCGAGAACATGAAGCATACACCGGGTATTGCCGGAAAGCTGTTCGGTACGTTGGGGCGTAACGGTATCAATGTGATTGCTTGTGCGCAGGGTGCTTCGGAAACCAACATCTCGTTTGTAGTGGACAGCAAATCATTGCGCAAATCGCTGAATGTCATCCATGATTCTTTCTTCTTGTCGGAATATCAGGTACTGAATCTTTTTATCTGCGGCATAGGAACCGTAGGCGGCAGCTTGATAGAGCAAATCCACAGCCAGCGCCAGAAGCTGATGCAGGAGAACGGCCTGCAGCTGAATGTAGTGGGCATTGCCGATGCAAACAAAGCCATGTTCAGCCGCGAAGGTTTCGATTTGGGACGTTTTCGTGAAGAACTGCAGGAGAAGGGAAAGGACAGCTCTCTGGAAACGCTGCGTAATGAGATTATCGGTATGAACATCTTTAACTCTGTCTTTGTGGACTGTACGGCAAGTGCAGGCGTGGCTTCCCTTTACAAGGACTTGCTGCTGCACAATGTTTCGGTAGTGGCTGCTAACAAGATTGCTGCTTCTTCCGAATACGAGAACTACCGTGAACTGAAACAGATTGCCCGCCAACGCGGTGTGAAGTACTTGTTTGAAACCAATGTAGGCGCCGGACTCCCCATCATCAATACCATTAACGACCTTATCCATAGCGGTGATAAGATATTGAAGATTGAAGCCGTGCTGAGCGGTACGTTGAACTATATCTTCAATAAAATCAGTGCCGACATTCCTTTCAGCAAGACCATTAAGATGGCGCAGGAGGAACGTTACTCCGAGCCCGATCCGCGTATCGACCTCAGCGGAAAGGATGTTATCCGCAAACTGGTGATTCTGGCACGCGAGGCCGGTTACTGTTTGGAACAGAGCGATGTTGAGAAGAACCTCTTTGTGCCCGATGACTTCTTTGAAGGCTCCCTGGATGACTTCTGGAAGAAAGTGCCGAGCCTCGATGCCGATTTCGAAGCCCGCCGCAAGGTGTTGGAAGCCGAGAACAAGCATTGGCGTTTCGTAGCCAAACTGGAAAATGGCAAAGCATCTGTCGGTTTGCAGGAAGTCGGCGCCAACCATCCGTTCTACGGGCTGGAAGGCAGCAATAACATCATCCTGCTGACCACGGCACGCTATAAGGAATATCCGATGATGATACAAGGCTACGGAGCCGGTGCGGGTGTAACGGCTGCGGGGGTATTTGCGGATATTATGAGCATTGCAAACGTTTAATCCAAATCGTAATATAGAAAGATGAAACACATCATTATATTGGGTGATGGTATGGCCGACTGGCCCGTGAAGGCTCTGGGAGGCAAAACCTTGCTGCAGGCGGCTACAACTCCCTATATGGACAAGCTGGCACGCATGGGACGTGTGGGAAGGCTGGTGACGGTGGCCGAGGGATTTCATCCCGGCAGTGAGGTGGCGAATATGTCCGTTCTGGGCTATAACCTGCCGAAGGTGTACGAAGGCCGCGGTCCATTGGAGGCGGCGAGTATCGGTGTGGACTTGCAGCCGGGTGAGATGGCGATGCGCTGCAACATTATCTGCATCGAGGGAGACAATATCAAGAATCATTCTGCCGGGCACATTACTACAGAGGAAGCGGATGTGTTGGTAAAATACCTTCAGGAGCATTTGGGTGATGACCGCGTGCATTTCCATACGGGCGTGCAATACCGCCATCTGCTGGTAATAAAAGGAGGGGACAAGCGCATTGACTGTACGCCGCCCCACGATGTCCCTTTGAGGCCTTTCCGTCCGTTGATGGTGAAGCCGATGGAGGGTACGGAGAATATTTCGGTCCCCGAAGGCGGTGCAGAGCTTACTCCGAAGCAGACTGCCGATTTGATTAATGATTTGATTCTCCGTTCGCAAGTGTTGCTGGAAAACCATCCGGTCAACATGAAGCGGAAGGCCGAGGGTAAGGACCCTGCCAATAGCATCTGGCCGTGGAGTCCCGGTTATCGTCCGCAGATGGAGCGCCTTTCAGACAAGTTCCCGCAGGTGAAGCGTGGTGCTGTGATTTCTGCCGTGGATTTGATTAACGGCATCGGCTACTATGCCGGATTGCGGCGCATCACCGTAGAAGGTGCGACGGGGCTTTATGATACCAACTATGAGAATAAGGTGGCTGCCGCCCTTGATGCATTGCGGACGGATGATTTTGTCTACCTGCATATCGAGGCCAGTGATGAGGCCGGTCATGAAGGAAACGTCCCCTTGAAGATTATGACGATTGAGAATCTGGACAGCCGTGCCGTAGGTCCTATCTACGAGGCTGTGAAGGATTGGGAGGAACCCGTTGCTATCTCCGTATTGCCCGACCATCCCACTCCCTGCGAACTCCGTACGCATACGGCCGAACCTATCCCGTTCCTCATTTGGCATCCGGGTATCGAGGCTGACGAAGTACGGACATTTGATGAAGTGGCAGCCTGCGAAGGCAGTTACGGACTGATGAAAGAAGACGAGTTTATTAATGAATTTATGAGTTCCACCACAGAGTAACACAGAGTTTCACGGGGTTTTATTTATAGAGAATTCTGTGAGACTCTGTGGTGAATAAAAAAATACCGCAATGAAATATTATAGCACCAACAAACAAGCCCCCGAAGCCACTCTTGAAGAGGCCGTGGTAAAGGGGCTTGCCGCAGACAAGGGGCTTTTCATGCCCTTTACAATCAAAACTCTGCCACAAGAGTTTTACGATAGCATCGATACACTCAGCTTTCAGGAGATAGCCTATCGCGTGGCAGATGCTTTCTTTGGCGAGGATGTTCCTGCCGATACGCTGAAACAGATTGTTTATGACACACTCAGTTTCGATGTCCCTCTGGTCCGGGTGACGGAGAATATTTATTCGCTTGAGCTGTTCCATGGTCCGACGCTTGCCTTTAAGGATGTGGGCGGTCGCTTCATGGCGCGTTTGCTGGGATACTTTATCAAGAAAGAGGGCAAGAAGCAAGTCAATGTTCTCGTTGCTACTTCCGGTGATACGGGGAGTGCTGTTGCCAATGGTTTCCTCGGTGTGGAAGGCATACACGTCTATGTGCTCTACCCGAAGGGAAAAGTCAGTGAAATCCAGGAGAAACAGTTTACTACCTTAGGGCAGAATATCACGGCCATTGAGGTCGATGGCACGTTCGACGATTGCCAGGCTCTGGTTAAATCCGCTTTTATGGACGGGGAACTCAACGAGCACCTGCAACTGACCAGCGCCAATTCCATCAACGTGGCGCGTTTCTTGCCGCAGGCATTCTATTACTTTTATGCCTATGCTCAACTGAAGCGTGCCGGTAAGGGAGACAATGCCGTCATTTGTGTACCCAGTGGTAACTTCGGCAATATCACTGCCGGCCTCTTCGGCAAGCGTATGGGACTACCCGTGGAACGCTTTATCGCTTCCAACAACCGCAATGATATCTTCTTCCAATATTTGCAGACGGGTGTTTGTACACCGCGTCCCAGTATCGCTACCATTGCTAACGCGATGGATGTGGGCGACCCGAGCAACTTTGCCCGCGTACTCGACCTTTACGGAGGCAGCCATGCCGCCATCTCTGCCGAAATCAGCGGTGCCACTTATACCGACGAGCAGATTGCCGAAACTATGCGGGAAGTGTGGAAGAAAGACCATTACCTACTCGACCCGCACGGAGCCTGCGGCTTCCGGGCCCTGGCCGAAGGACTGAAACCCAGCGAAACGGGCGTATTCCTGGAAACGGCCCATCCGGCGAAGTTCAAGGATACAGTGGAGAAGATTATCGGTGAAGCCGTAGAAATACCTGCCAAGCTTCAGGCCTTTATGCGCGGCGAGAAGAAGAGCCTGCCAATGTCGAAGGACTTTGCAGACTTCAAGCAATATCTGATGCATGTATAAAGAATGGGACGTCAGTAAAGAAAAACACCGGATTGCTTGACATTGTCTTTCGGATGTTGTATCTTTGTAACTGCAATCTTAGTTCAGATTCAATTTTAAATTAGCATAAAAGGAGAGGCGTCGCTTCTCCTTTTTTGTTGTGTTCTTCCGTCACTTCATTAGCCAAAGCTTAGGGTTTACTCTCCTAAACCGGTGCTTTACAGATTTAATCCTCCACTTCAGCAAGCGGAATGGCAGGCATTTGCTTGGAAAATCCCGGCGGTTTTGACGAAAAGCTCGGATGTTTTTGACGAAAAGTCCGGATGTTTCGGATGAAAAGCTCCGAGCTTTCGGATGATATGTTCAGCGCTGACAGATGGTGTGTCGAGGATAAACGGATGATATGTTCGGGACGGATACATGGTTTGTTCCGGCTATATGAACGGACGATCATGCGTCTGTTCCGTTAATCTTCCATAAATCTGCTCTTGACAAGATTGGCTGCTTTATTCTGTATCGGGTTCTTCCCGGATGATGTTTATCATGCTGCCCAACTTATGATGGTTGTTCCATAGCACAAGCACTTCAATTTTCCGGAGACTGTGCCGGTAAAGAAGCGTATAGTCGGGATGCGGAATGATGTACCGTATGTTCTCTGCTTCGGTGGGCTGTCCGATAAACGGATTCAGCGTGACACGGTACAATGCATTTTGGAACAAGGTGTACAGAGTCCCGCCACACCGTTTGTTGCCATCTCTTTCTTGCGAGGAAATCAGCAAGTCCTTCAGAGCTTCTTTGGCAAGTGGCGACCATATTATTTGTTTAGCCATGCCTTCACCTCCTTACTGATTGTGACATCCTCTTGTCCTTCTCCCTCATCCAGTTGCCGGCAGGCTTTCTTAAGGTCATGGCGTAGCCGGGTGGAGAATGCGAGGACTTGCTTTGTTTGCTGGGACGATTGCTCTTCTTTAACTTTTGCCATAACGTTATCTCCTTTTCCCTTAAAACATTTCAAAGTAATGAATTGTTTGAGGGGAAAAATACGAAGCTGATGAAAGATAAGAAACTGGAAGCCAATCTCAGTATGGTTGCATCGCGCGTCATGGCGGGGTTGAATATGAATGGATTGAAATTTCTGCTCCCTTTGTGGCTGGGTGCATTGACGGGTGTCACGGTGCGTTGTGTCTTTGCTGCCGTGGCATTTTGGATAACAAGCTGGTTTGTAAAGGAGGCACCGGTCACAAGGCGGCAGCGGATAGGGCTGTTCTGTCTGGGAGCTTTCGGACTCTACGGGTTCATGTTCTACTATCTGCTGGGTATCAGTAAGACGACTCCGGTTTCCAGTGCCATCTTCAACTCCATGCAGCCCATTTGGGTTTTTCTGATATCTGTCTTTTTCCTGCACGAAAAGGCTACGCTGATGAAGATAATCGGCATAGCGCTGGGTTTTGGCGGTGCGTTGTTGTGCATCCTTACGCAAGGCAGTGATGACCTGGCGCACGATGCGTTTACGGGCAACATGCTCTGCATGGTGAGCTCGCTGGTCTTTGCCGTTTACCTGATTGTGAGCAAGAAACTGCTGGAAGAGGTCGGGGTAGTGACGATGATGAAGTACATCTTTGGCGGTGCGGCAGTAACGGGATTGATTGTGTCGTCCATTATAGGCTGGGATGCACCCTTGCTTACGGATGCCTTGCATGGGAAGTGGCACTGGGTGCCGTGGGCGGTGTTGGCGTTTGTGCTGGTTTTCCCTACTTACCTCAGTTACTTTCTGGTTCCGGTGGGCTTGAAGTATCTCAAGACGACGGTTGTAGCCATGTACAGCTATCTGATACTGGTGGTGACTACCGTTGTTTCCCTCACCTTGGGGCAAGACCGTTTCAGTTGGACGCAAGCCGCTGCCATTGCCATGATTTGTATCAGCGTGTACTTTGTTGAAGTGGCGGAAGCGAAGAAGTAGTGACGAATACCAGGTATTCCCCTTCCGCTTCGATGGTGAATTCTGTACTGGTGCATTCGTTGAGTGTGCCTTGCCACCAGTTGGTGAAATCGCTGAGGGGATAGACCAGTCCTTTGCCATGCAGACCGTGTGCAGTGAAGTTGATGATGGATACTTGCTGTCCGGGATGGCTTGGGAAGGTGCGGGTACTCCGGCAGGGGATGAAGATGCCGTAATCGGTATAGGTACGTACATCGGCTCCGGCACGGAGATAGTCGATGAGCAGGCTGATATTTCCCAGTGTATGGTCTTCACGTTTGCCCGTGGCACCGATGATGGCGATACGGCGTTTGCCTTTCGCCAGCAGGAAGTTGACGGCTTTAGTCTGGTCGTTGGTCTCCTGGTCGCTGATACGGTGTAGGATATGTCCGAACTTCCGGCGGTTTTCATCACTGAGGGAGTCACCGTCGCCGATGATTACGTCGGGAGTATGGCCCCGGCGGATGTATTCGTCCGCTCCACCGTCGCAACAAACCACATAAGGCGCTTCCGCCAATATCTTTAAAGGTAGGGGACTTGCAGGATATTCCCCATTTGCCAAAACTACGGCATCAATAGTTAATAATTGCTCGTTGCTCGTTGATAGTTCGTCTTTCATGTCTTTCTTAATCCCTAATCTCTAATCCTTCATCCTTGTTCATCATTTTCCTCCATTTGAAGTAGCCAAAGATAGCTATAATTGTGTAAAGGGCATATAGTCCGGCTGTAAAATCAAGTCCTTTGTAGATGTACAGTCCGGCGCTAACGGCATCTACCGCAATCCATGCCCACCATTGCTCTACATATTTCCGTGCCAGCATCCACATGCCGGCTATGCTCAGTGCGGTGGTGAAGGAGTCCAGCCAGGGCACATTGCTGTCCGTGAAGTTTATCAATATCCAGGCAATGCCAAGCAGAGCGGCGATGAATACGGCAGTAAGTGGCAGCCGATAGCGCGCCGGCATATGGGTGATAGGAAGTTCCAGTTTTTGTTCTTCTGTTCTTGTGTCCTCTCCTTTCTGTCCTGCACCTTTCCGCCGCAAGATAGTCCGGCGCAGAAATGCTCCGTACTTCCACATCATCCAGCCGTAGATGGCAGCACCCAGATAATAGATGTTGATGCCGAAATCTGCATACAACCCCGCATCATAGTAGACAAAAATATAGACGGCAGGCATAATGATGCCCGCTATCCAAAGATAAATGCTTGCCCGGTACTCCAACCAGAGATAGAGAATCCCGACCACAGTGCCTATAATCTCAAGAGTATGTTCCATCAGAAATTGATTGCTATATGTCCCAATACATTCGTTCCCGCCTGGGCAGCGTAGCCGGCATAGTTGTAACGGACTTTTCCTCCGTTGTCGTCGTGATAGTATCCGCTGCCTGCGTATCCGTTGTTTTCGTATTCTTCATTGAACAGATTGTAGATGGTGCACCCTATGGTTACCGACTTTACTTTAGGCAACTTGAAGGTATAGGAAAGATTTAGGTTGCTTACGAAATAAGCATCCAGTGTGCACTCCTCTTGCTTGGCGTTACTCATGTATTGCTTGCTGATATATTGTGACTGTAACGAGGCCTCGAATCCCTTGAACGTATAGCCGAAGCGGTTGTTCAGTATGAAGTCGGGAGAGAATGCGATGGGGGTATCCCCGTGTTTGATGACCCATGCTTCCGACCCAGCCTCCTCGTTTTCAAAAAGTGTCTCGGTAAAGTTCTGCACACGGTTCTTGCTGAGTGTGGCATTGATGTCCCATTGGAAGCCGCAGTCCAGTTTGATGCCAGCCATCAGTTCAATACCCGTACGGTAGCTGTCGGGCACGTTGCTGGCCATGGCTTCGCCTATCTCGTTCAGCTCTCCCGTCAGTACCAGCTGGTCTTTATAGTCCATATAGTAGAAGTTGGCACCCGCATGGAGCCATGAGTTGGCGAAGGTATATCCCAGTTCGTAGTCGAACAAACGCTCAGCCTTGGGATGTTCGGTGAAGTAGCCGTCGGTGTAGTTGTTGCGCGTAGGTTCTTTATGGGCTACGCTGAACGAACCGTATAGGCGGTGGTTGCGGTCGATTTGCCAGGACAGTCCGGCTTTCGGGTTGAAGAAGTCGAAGTCTTCGTCGATGTCCAGCTTCTGCATTCCCGGAGTGGCGGCAGTCCAGTTGTACTTGTCGTTCAGTCCGTTTATCTTGTAGTTGATGTGGCGGTATTGCAGGTCGAGGTAGGCGCTGAGGCCGCTTACCAGTTCATAATTGGCTTTCAGATAAATATTTCCGTCATTCTTTGTGGCGTTGTTGCGGTAGTAGTCGTGGTCGGGGTTCAGATGGCCGATATAATTCTTTACCCAAAGCACCCTGCCGAAGTGGTCGCCGTCATAGCGGTTCAGTGCACCGCCTAGCGAGGCATGCAGACGGTCGGCTTTGTAGCTTACGGAGAAGATTCCACCGCCAAACCAGTTGTCCATTGCCTTCTTGCGGATAAGGTCGCTTACTTCTACCTTGCCGCCATTGTATTCGAAAGGAGACATGCCGTACTCTGCTAACGAGCGTTCACCTTTATATTCTTGATAGTATCCGTCGCCTTTGGTGTAGTGCAGGCCGATATTCAGGTTCCATTGTGGGGTGAAATTGTGGTTGAATAGCAGCTGGTAATTCTTTTGCGTATAGTTGTCGGTCTGGTCGTCATAGAAATGCAGTGCACCTCCTTCGTCCGTGAGGTAATGCTTCTCGCCGTTGTCGTCTTTATAATATTCTTTGTTGTATACATGGCCGTCCCGGTCGGTGGCGTACATGAATCCGCAGGAATTATAACGCCGTCCGTAACGTTCCATCTCTTCCTTGCTGGCATAGTTCCATGCGTGGTAAGTGCGCTCTTTGCCGGCAAAGGTTATCAGCTTGATAGAGGTGTTGTCATTGTAGTACCCTCCTTGCAGGTAATAGGAGTTCAGTCCCACAGACGCCCGGTCTATATATCCGTCTGTACTGATGTTGGAGAGCCGCGCGTCGAACGACCAATGATTGTTGATGAGTCCCGTTCCCACTTTCACCGTCTCCTTGTGCGTATGGAAGGAGCCGTAGGAACCGTTGAATTCTGCATAGGGTTTCATGGAGAAATCACCCGTCTGCATGTTGATGCTGGCACCGAAAGCTCCTGCACCGTTCGTTGAGGTACCAGCTCCGCGTTGCACCTGCATATCCTTGACGGAGGAGGCGAAATCCGGCAGGTTGACCCAGAATACCGTGTGGCTTTCCGCATCGTTGATGGGAATACCGTTAGCGGTGACGTTGATGCGTGTGCCATCTGTTCCGCGGACTCTCAGTGTGGTGTAACCCACCCCGGCACCGGCGTCGCTGGTAGTAATGGCGGAGGGTGTCATACTCAACAGATACGGCAGGTCTTGTCCGAAATTCTGTTTTTTCAGTTGTTCTTTGCCTATATTGGTGAATGCCACCGGTGTGCTGTTTGTGGCACGTGTGGAGATGACTTCCACTTCCTGCAGGTTTATCACCCGCAGACTGTCTTGCTCTTGTGTCTGCGCACAGACACCCAGTGCTGCCATAAGGAGGCAGGTCGCCATTGCATGTCTCTTCATTTGCAATTGTTTCGTTTAGATGAATACAGAAAAGGGGAACTTTTCTTCTTTTCCCTCCGCCGGCATTACCCGGATCAGGTTAATGGGTATGATCTCAGCCCGTCGTATTAGGGCACCCCTTAGTTGAAATCGGGAGCAAAGGTAGGAGTTTTCGTCGAAAGTGGCAAGTTAAGTGAACGAAAGTCAGAGTTATTTGTTAATTTTGCAGCATTAATTTTAAAAAAAGAGTATAGTTATGTTATCATCTTTATTCATGGCAGCCTTTGCTGCCCAAGTTGCTGACGATGGTTTCAGCAAACTGCAGATATTCCTTCAGCAATTGATAGATTGGGGCGTAAGTGCCGGTGGACGTATTATTGGAGCTGTCATCATCTTTGTGGTAGGACGGTTCTTGATTTCCTTTCTTAGGAAAATGCTGGCGAGGTTATTGGCAAAAAGACATGTGGATGCCAGTATCCAGAGCTTTGTGAAAAGTTTAGTCAATATCTTGCTGACCATTCTGCTGATTATTGCCGTTATCGGCAAATTGGGAGTGGAAACTACTTCTTTTGCAGCTTTGTTGGCATCTGCCGGTGTGGCTATCGGTATGGCACTTTCCGGAAACTTGCAGAATTTTGCGGGTGGATTGATTGTACTGTTGTTCCGTCCTTTCAAGGTAGGCGACTGGATTGAAAGCCAGGGAGTGTCCGGAACGGTACGTGAGATTCAAATCTTCCATACGATTCTGACCACAGCCGACAATAAGGTAATCTATATCCCTAACGGTGCGTTGAGCAGTGGTACAGTGACTAATTACAGCCGTGAGGATACGCGTCGTGTAGATTGGGTGATCGGTGTAGAATATGGTGAGAATTATGACAAGGTAGAGAGCACCGTGCGTCGTATCATCTCCGAAGACAGCCGTATCTTGAATACTCCCGAACCGTTTGTAGCTCTTCATGCCTTGGATGCCAGCAGTGTGAATGTGGTGATTCGTGTTTGGGTGAAGAGCGGAGACTACTGGGGCGTTTATTTTGATATGAACAAGAAGATTTACTCCGTATTCAATGAGGAAGGTATCGACTTCCCATTCCCGCAGTTGACGGTGCATCAGGCGAAAGACTGAGTGGGCTACAAGTTTCAATTTACTGGCTATCAGCTACTATAAGTTACGGGCTACAAGTGTACTGCATTATCATACTGCAGGACACTTGTAGCCCGTAACTTAATAGTAGTCGGTAACTCCGTAATTTATTTATAACTTAATTCTGCCTCTATTTCTTCGCAGACATCTTGCTCCAGGTTGAGCAGCTGATTGATTTCTTTTCGTTTTTCCAAATCCGTGAAATAGCTCTCCACTACTGCATAGATGTTGAAGCCGGTTGTGGAACCCGCAGCCAAATCCAATGACTCAACCATTTTCTCTACTGCTTGATGAATGCGTTTCTTACTGATAAAATGCAGTTCATTACTATGAATTAAGCTCTTTTCCATGATATTTTCTGTTTTAGTTATTGTAGTTATAACATTCTATCAAGCAAGTAAGTTCATGTAGATTGAACAGATTTGACAGTCGGTCGAATGATATTTTTCCTATATTTGCAAAAAATATAAACGCGGCAATGAAAGAACTGTTTATAAAAATACTCCGTTTTCTGATGTTTGTACTGGTCGTAGCTTTGGGCTGCATCGGATATAACATCTATGAAGATACGTTGGCTGCTGTGTGGATACCCGTAGGGGTAGGACTTGTGGTGGCAGTCGTTACACTTCCTCTATATAAAAAATGGATATGGCTGACAACGATGGAGCAAAAGGCAGTGAATATATTGTGCCATGTGGTGTGCGTGGGTGTCATCAGTTGTTCGCTTTTTCTGGTAGGGAATTATCGGATGGCGGCTCCTGCTTCGACAAAGGAGGTGACGGTTACCGTACTTGAGAAGCTGATAAAAGAACATGAAAAGAGACGTAAAGTAGGCAAGCATCGTTATGTGTCGGACGGAGTACGTAAGGAATATTACTTAAAGGTGGCTTTCGAGGATGGAGCGATAGAGACCTTGCATGTTTCCACAGCCACATACAACAAAGCACGAAAAGGCAAACCGAAAGTCCTGACTTTGCAGAAAGGAGGTTTCGGATTGCCGGTGATAACGAAGGGGCTATAGTTTTCATCCCCCCATGCAAGACATCAGATGAGGAACTGAATGCTCTTCTTAAAGATTTCTGCGTACAAAATGTCCGTCAATCCAAATGGTGGCATGGTGTCCTTTGAATTTCAGTAATACATAATTGGGATCTGTCGGGCCTTTGCTGAAGTGTGCGCTGAACCACTCTTGCCACATTTCCTGCTTGGTGGCTTCGTCTTCTATAATCTCCACCTCACCGGTGAGCACTACGCTGTTTCCTTTTTCCTGAAAGCACAAACCTGCTTTCGGATTGGCTGCAAACTCCTTTGTTTTAAGACTGTCTTTGCCGGTCGCCAACCATACGGTTGTGGCCCCTTCCGACTTGATGTTGCTCATTGGAACGGGGCGGGGATATCCCTCTTGGTTGATGGAAGTGATGACGACGGTTTCGCATCTTGCCAAGATTTCTGCTGCTTTCTCGATTAATGTTGCCATATTGGATGTTTTTATTGATTTGATTGCTGCAAATATAGGCATGGTAATAGGAAGAGCTATTGTAAAAAATCGACTTTTATGTTTTCACATAACTCAAAGTCCCTTCTTCCAATGGAGCGGAAGTGAGAAGCTGGCTTGGCGCGTTGCCGGACATCTTTTTGATTTCTTTTGAGAGATGGGAAACATCATAATATCCTGCTTTGATGGCAACGGACAGCAGATTGTCGAAAGAGGTACTTCGCAACAAGTCTACAGCATGTTTGAACTTCATAATCCGACTGTACTCTTTGGGTGTAAGTCCGGTGTGCTGCTTGAATTTCCGTTCGAAATGGCGTTGGCATAGGCAAGTCTCCTCCGCTAACCGGAGGAGTGACAAGTCACCCTTGCATCGATTGATTTGC
Source organism: Bacteroides sp. AF20-13LB (assembly GCF_003603065.1). NCBI lineage: Bacteria > Pseudomonadati > Bacteroidota > Bacteroidia > Bacteroidales > Bacteroidaceae > Bacteroides > Bacteroides sp. AF20-13LB. The sequence continues at coordinate 140,586 of NZ_QTMH01000011.1, read as the reverse complement.
TGTATGGCGAACAGCATGCTCCGTTCTGCTTTTGGACTGTATCGGCATAAGGCTTGAAGCAGGAAGTTTTCAATAAAGACCAGGTGCTCTTGAATGGTTCCCAGTTCGCCCAGTCTCTCTGCAAAAGAGTGGGTAAAGAGGCTTGTAAGCTCATCGGCGTTTAACCGCAAGTTGGTGAGCTCCTGCAAAGGGAGGTCCATGAAACGAAGTATTCCGCAAGGCAGAAAACGGATTCCCAGCATATGGACTGTTACCGTATGGGTCACTAATTCGGAATATTTGGTCATGGCTCCAATGAAGTAGGTATGGTAGGGCTGCATAACGAGGCTGTCGTGTACGGCCTTAGGGGCTTCACCCAACGTGAATATAAAGTCTGTGCATCCGTCCGGCAGGATGTTGATATGCATGCCGTATCCGGGTTGTCCTTTAAACTCCCAATATTTGTCAATATAGGGGGAGAGCAGGGGGCTGGGATGATATTCTTTGTACATAGGTTGTAAAGATAGGAATAAACTTCGAAGATAGGGAAATCCCTATGTATAAATAGAGAGAATCACGGAAAAGGAGGTTTTTATCATACTACATTTGCTGTATGGATAAATACTAAAACTTTCTATTATGAAAAAGATGTCAGTTGTTTTAGGCTTGTTACTCGCTGTCTTGGTGACGGGCTGTGGCATTTATGAGAGCTACGGGTTTGATTATAAGCAGTTGAGCAGCATTGAACGTGGTATGAGCTTTAAAGAGGTGTGTACCATTTTAGGAGAGCCTGCATTTCGAGATTTGAATAAGGAGGGAGAGGCTTGGACATTCCGTGCTTATACTCCTGCGGGGTGGTCGGCTGTCAAGGTGTGGTTCAAAGACGGAAAAGTGGACGAAATGAAGAGCTATCTGGAGGATACTTATCCGGTTACCACTTCGCGGGACAAGAGTTTCATGAATGAGAAAAAAGAATCTTCCGACAAGAGTAGCGAAACAAAGGTAATAGTTTCGCCGGAAGGGAAACATTACATCAAAATGGGCTCGGTAGTAGTCACTCCCGAAGGCAAGCATATAATAGTACCTTGATTATACCAACATAATCGTTTCCGGATATAGTATAATGTGAATATACCTTTCTATAAAGTGTTGATATTTATAAAGTTCTATATTTTTTGCAGATTTTAGGTATATGTAGTTCAAAGAATGTTATCTGAAATGAAAAGAATGGGCAATGTTTGTCATTGCTCTGTCTTTATCTTATATTTGAGTAGATAATATAGGATATCATTTTAAGAAAGGAACTAATAATAAGATAATAATATGAAGAGTATTGAGAAGGCGACCAATAATATGAAAATGGTATATTCCATTTTGTGCAATCTTAAGAAGTGTACAATCTTTGAATTGCAGAAACTGACGAAGTTCAGGGATGTGGATTTGTGTTTGGCCTTGGGGTATCTGCTGCAGAATAACCAGATTTATCAGAAGCGTATTGATAACATGGTTTACTATGGAGTCATCGCAAAATGAAAAGAGATACAATAGGTTTACCACACATTTTGCTTACATGCTTGCATGGTGCTTTCTAATTGTTTGTTATACCGCATTTTACAGTATGTAAGCAGATGCCATGCAAGTATGTAGGCAAACTTTGCTTGCATGCTGTTTTTTCTTGTGCAAATGGCTGGTCTTCTTTCCGCAAAGAACAGCTCTTTCTCCTACTAAAAGCTTATTAATGACTATTGTGCACGGTTGTGATGCAGTTTCTTCACTATTGTGGTACGGCTTCTTCATGCTTGTGGAGAAGTCGTACCACAATAGTGCGCATGCCTAACTATCATTTATTCAGTGTATTGACAGCCTATGTTAGAGCAATGAAAGACTGATAGACTGTCTTTCATTGGCTGTGTGTCTACCTTCAAAAGAGTGATATGGTAGTGGATAATGTTCATGTTTTGCTGCTTTTTCAGTGAAAGAAATCATGAATATTTGGATACTTGAAAAAGAAGTCCCACCTTTGCACGCGAATTAGAAAACCAAAAGAGTTTTGTAATCCTCATCGGAGGGCTGTAAAAATGCCGGATAAGATGACTGGGTAAAACCAATCATTTTATCCGGCATTTTTTTGCTTTTGGGCAAGACAATAACCTATAAATATAGTTGAACATGAAAAGAGATGCAATTGATTTGAGTACACTGAATGTGTTTACATTGTTTCGGAAATATTTTGTTCCTACGTTGCTGGGTATGCTCAGTATGTCGGCCGTAACAGCGATTGACGGGATATTTGTCGGGCATGGAGTAGGTAGCGACGGGATTGCGGCCGTAAATATCTGTGTCCCTTTACTGATGCTTTTTACGGGAATCGGGCTTATGGTTGGTGCCGGGTGTTCTGTGGTCGCTTCTATCCAATTGTCGAGAGGCAAAAGCAAGTCTGCTCGGTTGAATGTGACACAAGCATTACTGTTTGTAACGATTGTTGCTTTGATACCCTCTGCTTTGATGATGGCTTTTCCGGCAGAAACAGCCCGGATGCTCGGCTCTTCCGAACATCTGTTGCCTATGGTGACGGATTATCTGCTGTGGTTTGTTCCGTCATGGGTCTTTCAGATATGGATAACGGTGCCGCTGTTCGTCATTCGTCTGGACGGTGCTCCAAAGCTGGCTATGTTGTGCAGCCTGATTACGGCTGTAATCAATGTGGTGCTCGACTGGCTGTTTATCTTTCCTTTTGGCTGGGGAGTCATGGGAGCAGCATTTGCCACTTCCATCAGCATCATGGCCGGCGGACTGGTGGCGATGGTCTATCTACTGTTTTATGCTCGGCATTTGCGTTTACAACCACTCAAATGGAGTGTCAAGAGCCTGCGGCTTTCCGTGCGGAATATTGGTTACCAGTGCCGTATCGGTCCTTCTGCCTTATTGGGAGAGGCAACGCTTGCTGTTCTTATGTTCGTCGGGAACCAGGTATTTATGTCCTATCTGGGGGACGATGGCGTAGGGGCATTCGGTATAGCGTGCTATTATATTCCTTTTGTTTTCATGGTAGGTAATGCTATTGCACAATCTGCCCAGCCTATTATCAGCTATAATTTCGGACTGGGCTACAAGGAAAGAGTGATGACGGCGGAACGTATTGCGTTGCTGACGGCTGTGGTCTGCGGTGTGGTTGCAACGGTGGCATTCACTGTTTATCCTTATCTGCTGGTTGGCCTTTTCATCAGTCTTGACAGTGAAGCGGCGAAGATAGCGATACACGGTTTCCCCTATTTTGCAAGCGGCTTTGTCTTTTTCATTGTGAATATTGCTGTGGTAGGTTATTTTCAGAGTGTTGAAAGAATAAAGCCAGCTACGATTTTTGCTTTGTTGCGTGGCTTTGTTTTCCTTATTCCGAGTTTTATTTTGTTGCCGAAGTTCTTGGGTGTGTCGGGAATCTGGTTGGCAATGCCACTCTCGGAGGCTTTGACAATCATTGTGATTCTGCTTTTTGTTCTGAAGCATCGGTATGCTTATAAAGTTTCCAGCCAACTCATTACGTCGTAGATGCCTTTAAAAAAACGAGGTTGTGCCAACGTTTTGACATAACCTCCTAAAACCGTAACCTAAGATTTCTAAAATTGGCGAGATTGGACAATCATACATTTGTATGAACTCTATATATTTGCAAATTATATCGTTATAGATGAAAAGTAGCACTGAAAATATATACAAACAGAAAGTCAATCAAGTAATTGATTACATAAATTTTAATCTGCATCAGCCATTGCAATTGAATGTAATAGCCGACATAGTAAATATGTCTCAACGGCAATTGCTCCGTATGATGAGTTCTGCTTTGGATGAACCATTATACTCTTATGTGGCGAGGCAACGAGTAGAACGAGCTGTACTATATATGCAAACTGAAGACATGAGTTTACAGAATTTGGCTGGGTTAGTCGGCTACGATAATCCGCAATCGTTCTCCAAAGCATTTAAGAAACAATTTGGTATCTCTCCCAAAACATATATCAGCAGATTAAGGATGCGATTAAAAGAGTGCGAACATGATGGAAAGGAGTGCGAATTGCATTCTGAAGTCTACAATTTCGAGGGATTAAATTTAGTATATATCCGTATATGGGGTAAGTACGGAGAGGAAGAACCTTATGAAACAGTATGGAGTAAATTGATACATTTCTTAAAGAGCAATGACTTACTTCTGCCCGATACACATTTTATTGGGTTAAGTTTTGACGACCCTAATGTGACAAACCCTAATCAATGTCGTTTCTATGCTTGTGCATCGGTACAAAAGGAAATTATGCCTACTTGTGAATTTGGTACAATCCGGCTACCACAAGGTAAATATGCGGTCTATACGTTGCAGGGGTATTATACAGATTTGCAGGACTGGTATAACATCATTAACGTAAGCCAAGAATATTCACTTCGTCATGGGATGTCTTTTGAGGAGTATATCAATTATTCAAAAGAAAATAAAAAAGAGAGTATCACAAAAATCTACATACCGATAAAATAAATAAAAGCATGGAAAATAGTTTACCTAAATATATAACTCTAACAGAGGATAATATAGATAAAGAACATATCTGCTGCGCATTCTCTGACAAAAAATGCTTGGAAGGATATGAGTCCAAAAAGGAATGGCTAAAAAAGGAATTTGCTAATGGCTATGTTTTTAGGCGGCTTGATGCACGAGCCAAAGTTTTTATAGAATATGTTCCTGCTGAATATGCGTGGCTTCCGGTTACTGCCCCTAATTATTTAATGATTAATTGTTTTTGGGTTTCAGGGCAGTATAAAGGTCAAGGGCATGGATATAATTTGCTCCAATTTGTGATTGAAGATGCAAAAAAGCAACAAAAAAATGGATTGGTTACTGTTGTAGGTACAAAAAAGAACCATTTTATGAGTGATACGAAATGGTTACTGCAACATGGCTTTAAGGAAATAGAAAAACTTCCAAATGGATTTTCATTGTTGGTAATGAGTTTTCATGAGAATAGTGCAGTTCCATATTTTAATGATTGCGTCAAAAGTGGAGAATGCCCCGACAAACTGGGAATAGTGGCTTATTATTCTAATCGTTGCCCATATACGGATTATTATGTAAATGGAGTGTTGCGTGTTCTTGCGCAAGAAATAAATATTCCTTTGAAAGTAATTAAATTGGAAACGAGAGAGCAAGCACAAAACTCTCCTACACCAGCTACTATATTTTCTCTTTTTTACAATGGGAAGTTTGTAACTACGGATTTAAGTATTTGTACTGAGTCTAAATTTACAAAACTATTAAAGTAGTAAAATGAAAGAACTGGTTAATAACATGTTAGCTGAAATAGAGGTCAATATATCTGAAATCGACCTCTACGGTTATGATATTGTTGAAACTTTTCTTTCAATAGTGCGTCGTTTGCAAGCGGTTCTCAATGATTTAAAAACAAAACTGCAAATTCATTCCTTCTATAAGATTTATCGGATAGAAACACAATGCCCCGATGGTAGTAATGATGTAATCAGAAACTATATTAAGTAAAGAACTGGATAACCTGACCTGCTTCTTTAACCGTAATCTGGACTTTTACCAATATTATCGTTTTCATTCGACCTTGTATGATGAATATTATGTTGTTCGTGGAAAGTTTGATTTACGCCTATGTACCGATAGCGCACAATTCGATAAAGACCTGAATTTCTCAACCTTGTTTCTTCGGGTGGCATTAACAATGGCAACGTGGGAATAAAAGAAATGATGAATTTTCTCAGTACGGTGCTCTAAATGGAGTTAGGCGATTATTATGCCGCTTATATTGCCATGAAAGAACGGAAGAAGGATTGGACGGCATATCTTAGCCGTTTGCAAGACAGCTTAGTCAAACGAATGGACGAAGGATAGTAAATGACAAACTTCTGTTTTTCTTTTCGCCAGTATTATATTGCTTCAATATTATAAATCAACCATTTAGTCTTGTTGGGGTACCGTGCTGTGGATGCTTTCCAGCATAGAATTGATATGTACGGCTTCTGCGGTTCTGCCGGAAGCCTTGCCTAACTTCACGCTCCAGTGAGCCGGATTTATTTCCAGTTTGGTGTTGAACTGGGCTACAACTTGGTCGATAGTGATACGTGCGATAATCGGTGCGTTGCCGTTCTTCTTTACTGCATTTCGTTTGACGAAATAGAGTAGCTTGAAAGTACTTCTCATAATCTCTTTTTTAGTTACAAAATTAAATTGATGAACTGAAAATGAGATATTTGCAGTACGGACAAATCAAGACAACAAACCGACAATTTCAGACATTCCGTGACCTAAAATCCGAAAGGTCGGACAGGTCACGAATTGGTCACGAAAGTATGTCTTTTTGTGACCATTTCGTGTCTTAGGTCACGGACTTTATACAAAGAAAAAACTCCTGCAATACCTTGATATTGTAGGAGTTGTCTTTTCTTTGTCTGGTTTTGTCCAGCTTCTTGGTGATCCGCCTGGGATTCTCCTTGCAGAGTTACCACGCTGATATTTAAAACTTTATATTTTTAACTTCAAGCATATCCCATGAATTATCCCACTAATTTGCTACGTACTTTTGCGGCAGTTTGCTCATGGAGAATACTGAGTGCAAAAATAGTGATTTTAATTGGTTTTACCAAACTCATTAAGGCTTCTTTGTTTAGCATTTCTGCTATAAGAATAATTTTCATTTCTCAATCGATCTCATTTTAGTACTGGGTTATTCTTAAGTTATATTGTTTCTTGATACTTTTGGTTCATGACAACAATTAGAACAGGACATAAAGCATAGCCAAAATAAATGAAATTATAAAAATAATTTTCAAGTATTTGGGTAAATTTCCATATTCTTCTTGCATTGTATCATTTATTGACTCTTCTCTATTTACTTTTATATTGGGTCTTTCTTTTATAAATTCATTACTCACATACTGAAAAATACTTGATATGGCATAAATACATAAAATAAAGAAATCCAATAGAAAGTATGCGATAACTATTCTAATTGAATATACAAATAGTAATTTGAGAAATAAAAGGATTGATTCAAATGTAACAAGTTTATATGACACAAATGTATATTGAGAAACATCAATTTCTTTCCCAAACATTAATGTAAATACCAGTAATATAATAACTGATGTCGATATTAAAATCGCATATGATGTAATCGCATTAAATTGATAAAAGAAATTCCACATATGAAATTTGTGAATCTTTTCATCATCACCCTCCCCTTTGAAATTGAAATTATTAAACTTATCAAAGATAATAATGATCAAACTCAAAAACAGAGCCGTCATTATTGAAAGAGAGCTTAACACATAATTAATCATTTCATTACTCAGCCCTTTAGGCTTTGTGTAGACAAAAAGAATAGAAATAAGAAGTGCTATCAATTGTAATTGTGTAAAATACAATTTTGGTCTATCTCCTTTTCCATTCAAATTTTTATATTGCCATTCTTGACCTTTAGTTATTAATTTTAAAACATAATATATTAAATAATTAGTTTTCATTATTCATTTGAAATAGGATAAATATCGGAATAAATTTGTTGCAAAAGACCATCGCAATAGGTCTTTAAATCAGCTCTACAGAAATTCCCATCTTCGTCTATTCCTAATGTTTCTATATCATCTAGCATAATAACTGGACGAACTTTTTCATCATCATCAAGACTAAAAGGAGATGTTTTTTTCATGTCTTCATTTCTAAGTGCCCCTTTTTTCTTTTCAAATTCAGATAAAGGCTTTATACGTTGACCTACTTTTATTGCCATATTTCCGACCTTGTCTAATAAAGAATTTATTGAACCTAATTCAACCGTCTGATTTTGAGGTTGAATTTGAATTATAACATTATATGCTTCTTCATGGTTGGTTATCCCGTCGGATGTATCAACTTCCGTTACAAACTGTTGGCTATAAGTTAATGATTGAACTATTGCCCCTTCCTTGAATTCTTCTTTCAGGAAAGTAGGTATATAAGTTTCAACTTTACATCCTTTATTTATATCCGTTTTGCAAATCTCCGGCAAAAATTTCTTGATTGCTGTTCGGATATTAGCATTTGATTTACTCTGTAAAAAGACAACTCCTACATTGGAGTGTAAAGGGAAATACATATAAATATAATATCGATCTGTAATAATGTCATCTTTCTTTATATTTTGGCTTTTTGTTTTTGATAGATTCGATAATTTCCTAATCATATCATAGGGTCCTCCATCAATATACCCTTCTATAACAAACTCAGAAGAATGAGATGTTAATATTTTATTCTCCTTTTCCCCTCTTTTCTTAAATAAAGTAAGACCAATTTTACTTTCTGGATGTCTCCATATCTCTTTTGCTATTTGTTCAAGAATTGCTTTATATAGAAGATTGAATAATCCACTATTTCGATAATTCGTTTCTTGGTCTTGAACATATCGAGAAGTAATGAGTGTTTTAAAATTAAAACCTTTTTTTTTCTTCAAAATTATTTTATAAACATCTAATTGATTATTTGCAGCCATAGTGTTATAGTTTATGTTATTTAATTTTCGTTAGAAGTATACATATAAGATTGAACAATCCTTATATACGAAGCCATTCTTGGATCAGAAAAACGATATACACCTTTATATATTCGTTTGAGAATTTTGCTATTATCATCTGAAGCAATTCTAGAAAAACATGAGTCTAAAGCACTTCGCATCAAAGGTTCTCCAAATTTTGATTCATATTTCGCCTTTACATCTTTTTTCTTGATAAATTCATCATTACATAAAGCTATTGCATATAATACTTTCTTGTAACGTTCAACTGATGATTTTATCGATATTTCATAAAGCTTTTGCAGAGAACTTTCACAATCATTTATTGCTTTTTCTATCGCAAAATTGAGATTATTCAATGCAATAGTTTGTCTTTCCTCAATTATAGCTTTTTCGGCGGCTTTTAATGCTAAAAGATGTGTAAAGTAAGCATATCCTGAACTTAATCTGACAATTCGATATATTACTTCTTTTTCAAAAATTAAGTTCAACATATTCGCCCCATATTTTATTATGTGTGTAAGTTCTTCATATTTCATTCGACTCAATTTGATCTCTTTAAGACAACGTTGTACAGAAGGATGTCCTTCTGTTAATTCTGAGGAAGATTCTGCAATACCTACAATCAGTATCTTCAACTTAGAATCGGAATCACTTAATTGTTTTATGAGTTCTGCTACTTTATATTTATCTTCTACTCCTTGTATAGCATCGAACTCATCTATTAGCAAAAGTACATTTAAATCTTTGATTTTCTGGGCAACCCATGATGGTGATAATGATTGATTTACATTGCCTTCTTTTTGTACAGTATTTCCAGATGTTATATTATTTTTAAAAATTGATATATTGAAATTTTGTTGAGATGTAATTGAAATCGTGCGTGGGCAGCATCCTGCCTCAATTAATGCAGGTTCAATAATACTTAGAAAGTTATCAGAACTATCACATCTTTTTATGATTAATTTTTGTTCGGTCAGCTTAACTAAATTTTGAGCAGTGATATTTGCTAAAGAACTTTTTCCTACACCTCTATCACCATATAGTAGTGCATGCTCTCCAGGAGTGTTGAGAGTAGATAAAAGTTGCTTCATCTCCTCTAAACGTCCTCTAAAAAAACGTTCATCAGTAATAGGTTTGTGAGGAGTAAAAATGTGCCTCACATTAGATTTTCTAATGCGTCTTTCATCTTCGCCAAAAACTTCTAAATCTAAGGTATTCATTATGAAGTAATTTATGTTTCAACAAAAATAGGAAAAAGGTATGTAATATATATTATCTAGCACCATTTTTATGAAATATTTCTATGAAGATGCTGCTATAATTTGTGGCAAACAATCGGAACTTTCGATTTTAAGTTGATAAGGAATTACAGTTTACGCCTTTTTTTCTTTTTGAGTTTGGACTTTTGTTCCTCTGAAATATTTGGATTTGATAATAGGTCTATACCTGATAGAACAAAGGTGGTAAGGGAGCAAGGAGAAATATTACTTTCTTGTCTACCAGATTGTATTTTAGGAATATACGTATCATTATCTCTATCAGTTTTTCTATCTGTATTGAAAGAAATATTGCTTATTTTTTTGTTTTCAAGATTGACAGAAAATAGGTTTTCTTGATTACTAACCTGATTGATTTCTGTTTCTCTTTCACCAGATTGAATTTGTTGCTGCTGTAATTTAAACAGCTCGGATATACAGCCGTTTTTCATTGTGTTGTGATAATCGAATAATTCTACTTGTTGGCGATTGTAATTGAACAGCTTATCAAATCCTTGTTCTACTTGTTGGAACAAATTCACACGGTCAAAACCACCTTTTATTATTCCGGCTTCGGTGTTTTTATGATTGGTAAGCGGTGACAGCTTCTTTTTGTTAGTTTGGTCTTTCCGGCTTACAATCAAATGACAGTGCATATTTAGTTCATTATCTGAACGGCTACGGTCAAAATGAATCTTGCCATAGAACTTTATATCCGAAGCGGTAAGTTCTTTGTTGAAGTTATTGGCATATATAGGAATAAATACCTTACGAATATAGCGTTTCATTGCTTCGGCTTGTTCCTGTTCTGTGTTACCCATTGCTCTAAGTTCCTTTTCCGATGGGCTGACATGGATAGAATAAAACTTAGCATCCGTTTTTAGGAGTTGTCCGATATTACTATCTATATCCTTAATCACTTTTGATTTATAGATATTGTCATCCGTCAGATTGAAAAAGCCATCAGTATAGATTCCTTTCTCCATCCGCTCCAAATCTTCATGTTCTAAATAATTAGCTAACTGTCGACTGCTTCCTGCATTATTATATGTTCCATTTGATGGTGGGGCAAAGTCAATGTGCATAATCCTATGTGTTTATTAGATTACTGATTTCGGTTTTCAGATTTTCTTTCCTTTTACTATCCATCACACCGCAAGCTGATAATTCTGAGTAAAGTTGTATCAGGTGAAGTAACTTTTTATAATCACGTTGGTGTATCTGGTAAAGTGCGTTTAGTTGCTTCCCTTGCTGGTTGATTACGTCAGCGTGTTTGCTAAACTGTTCACTTACTTTTTGCAATACGGCTGTTTGTTTTCCCTGACTGGTTTCCAGCCACGAAAGAATAAGAGTTTCCAATGTTTTGCCAATGGTATCAAACCGAACCGCAATAGAATTGGCGGTTCGTATCATCGGATTTAGTTGTTCTTCCTCGTAGTGACGAATGAAGCGGATAATATCATCCTGCCTCTTATTTATTTTCGCCAGTTCTGATTTTACAGATTCTGGTGCTTCGGATGGGTTGATATGCGCCTTGTCTATATACCCGAACGCTAACTTTACAACTTCACTCTTTTTCAGTGAATAGCGTTTGCATATCTTCTCTACCAAAGCAGCCGTTTCCTTGTCTATGGAAATGGTAGTGAATATCGTTTTTCGACTGTTGTTTGGCATGATAATTACTTTTTTATAGAAATTTGAATAGATAAATACCTGATAATAAGTATTTCAAAGAAAATACTTATTACAGGTGTCATTACAGCGTGTTCTTGTAACACGCTAAAGCCGAAGGCTTTGCCCCGCAGGGCAAGAGGGAAGAACAGGACTTGTCCAGTTCCCTCTTGCTCGATTTAGTGAAACCGGCTGAACCGATAGGTGAAGCGGTTTCTGTTAAATCGGGGTGGTAACACAATGTGATAGCTTAAACACAAGCTTCTTTCCTTTGCTGCATTTTGCTGTCAAGGTTTGTTTTCTAATTGATTGGCTTTTTCAAACTGTTTATAAGTTTGAAAATCGGCTCGTTCACGTACAAAAGCTCTAATATCGCTAGCCCGATAGTAGGTTTTATGCCCAATAGTAAAGTAGGGGAGCTTACCTTTTAGTCGATAGCGTTGTAAAGTTCTGAAAGACACTTTTAATAGAAATGCTAAATCCTGATTATCAAGTAATCGTTCATTTTCTTCTAATACCTGATCGGTATTGATAAGGGATTTTAAGTCTTGTCCTATCTCAGTGAGTTTCTTAGATAGCTTCTCCATCCATTTATCGAAGTTCTCGTTGTCTATATACATTTTGCTTCATTTTTAGTTTAACATTATTGTTCTCAATCGATTGATGAAGCAAAATTCAGTAAAACAATGTAACAGAAAAAGAGGAGTAGTTACCTACTCCCCGAAAAGAGAATTTCAAATCTCTGGAAATTAATAGTTTACACAAGTGTCTTTTTTGATCTTTATCGGTTCTTACGTTTTCGATCCTCTTTGATGATAGCATTTCGTAAGGCATCCAATGTTTTGGTAAGGTTGTACGGCTTGCGGGTAAATACTTCACCTACCTTATCGTAAATACTTCCGAATTTTAGATTGAAAAGCTGCTCAAAACCACGAGCTAAACGAACTTCTGGGACAGGTTTTCCATCTTCGCCAACGATTTGCCCCTGTAGAAACAGAGCTAATACGATTTCTGCAATGCCAATAATCCCCAAGTCTTTTGACTTAGGGATTACATATAGGTCGGACTTGAACGCTGTAGGAATAGATAACTTAAATTGTTCTGGATGGTTAATTTTTAAGTTGATTAATTGTAGCTCGGCATCAATTGTCGATAACGCTTTGTGGACATAGAGAATTTTAAGCGCATTTTTCCCCCTGCCCACATTGATATAACTCTTTTAGGGGTACTATCTCAATACGGGTGAGATTTAGCATCCGAAAGATATAGGAATAATCTTCTGAATTGCTAATAGCGACTATGTGCTTGACAAATTCTCCATAGGCATCTTGCATTTCTGTGTTAGTAACTTCTTGTGAAGTTTTAGACAATAGCTCAAAAAACTTCATTTTCAATAACTCATTCATAAGCATAATTTTTAGATAGTGAATAATATTAATTCGTATAATCATAAATTCAATATGCTTATTTAGGTACTATACTTTTTATATCTTCGGTATTTATAGTATCAATTTTAGGAGAAACTATATTTTTGTGCTGTACCTATTATATAATATGTAAATCAGTCCGCCAGAAAGAAATATAGTTGGTAGAATAAACCAATAGTTATTACTTATTAGAAACTTGGCTATCCAAAAAGAAGGGAGAAATGAAAATACATATTGGGTACTATCTGTAATAACAAAAGGTATTATTAATCCCACCATAACTAAAGCAGATACTTTTGCAAGTGCCATACCTTCTACTTTATTCCCCGCATATGCCAAAATAATCATAGCAGCCACAACGCTTAGTATTGTAGCCAATATTGATATTATAAATGTAGTCCATAATGACATATCTGATACAGAACAAAAAGAAAGCAGTACGAAAGAAACAATGGCTGCAAATAAAACAGGAATAAGCAATCTTGATATAAGATACCCCTTCTTACCAAGTGGGGTAATTGTGATGTACCTGTTGATTTTCATGTCTGTTTCATCTAATACCACTAAGACCGAAGCGAAGCAAATCATGTAAGGACACATAATTGCAAGGAATAAATCCAATATCGGATAATATAGGCTGAAATCCTTTAGCATCGGATAATGCTGTACAATTAAAGGGAAAACAAACCTATATATTGCTGCTAATATTAGCGGGATACATATTATTGCAGATAACATACCATCTGAGAATATGTTTCTGATAAACATTTTGAAGGAAATAATATTCTGATTCATAATTATATCGTCATCATTTTTTTTACTGACAGACAAGAAAAAATATACATTGCAATACACCAAATGCTTATTGCTATTAGAGATATGACACTGATATTTCCAGACATAAGTTCTATAAGACTTATACTTGGATGTAATAGCATAGCTCCCGATTTATAGCCCATTGTATAAACAGATATGGGAGCTACAGATATTATTAAAGTGGGAACCATAATCAGCATAAAATTATTCATGGTTGAAATAAAAGCAGAAAGTGATATTCCAACCAGTGTGAATAATGCTGAACCTAACATAATTCCAACAGCAAGATGTATGTAAGAATGTTCCATGCCTGAGAACAATGCGATGAGAACTCCACTTAGCAAAGAAATTAGTCCAATGGAAATTACCTTTGACAAAATGTATGCGTGTATTGATATGGGCGAAACAGCTAATGCCTGCATTACTTTTTCGCTTTTCTCGAATAATATTATTGCTCCCATAAACATTAATCCGATCAGTACGGGATCTGAAAATATAAGGGTAGTTGTACATAGTTCTTTCCACGGCATAGGAAGAATGCGCAATACTGTAATATACACTAGTGTAAATAACGTATATAGGGCATAAAACCCATATTTGTATTGTTGCCGAATATCACCTAGTATTAAACCTTTAAGCTTCATAGTAATTTCCTCCCTGTTATTTCTGAGAATATATTGTCTAATGTTGGCTCATTGCTATGTATTGATAATAAGGCATTAGCTTGAATCAGAGATTGTAGCTTTTTATCTGTACTTATTTTGTCAAGTGCGATTGTAGTATTTAATTCTTTTTGATTCTCCAAATATGAATATGTTACTTCATTATAACGCCTTGACATGATAAGATTATGAGGAGTGTCCATAGCTTTAATGTTGCCATCAACAATAAATGCTACACGATCACAAAGTTCGGTTGCATCGTGCATATTGTGAGTAGTCAGAATGATTGTTACTCCTTTATTTTTAAGATCAAGAATAATGTTTTTCATCACTTGGGAGTTCGAAGGATCTAAACCAGATGTTGGCTCATCCAAAAATAACACTTTGGGCTGATGAATAATTGACCGGGCAAAGTTTAATCTGGATTTCATACCTTTAGAAAAACCTGCCACTTTCTTATTGGCATGTTGTGATAGTCCAACCATTTCTAATAATTGTTCGATAGGAATCAGCTTACAGTCATATAAAGAACCAAAGAATTTTAAGTTTTCCAATGCGGTGAATTTCTCATAAAAACTAGGAAATTCAAAATCGACACCAATACTCTCATAGAACTGGTCAGACTTATTTCTAATTTCATTATTATTAATAGAAACACTCCCCTTATATTTAGGGAGCATACCTATTAATATCTTTTGGAGAGTGCTTTTTCCTGCTCCAGAAGGTCCTAAGAAGCCAAATATTTCTCCGCTTCTTACTTGAAAATTCATATTCTCAATAAATGGTAGTTGAGAATAACTAAACGATAAGTTTTTTACTGTAATCATAATTTTTAAATTTTATATCGTATGACTAAAACTGTTTATATAGTCATATTGTAAATTCAAAGTATCGCTATGTAACATATTTGCACATAGTCAGTTGATATTATATAATCTTGTTGTATTGGATTAGTCTTTAAATAGTTGCTGTACTATTCCCCTAACTATAAACTTGAAAACTTCATTGTAAATATCTGTTCCAATTGTTTTCTCGTTTAGAATAGTCAAGAATGCAGCTCTTAAAGCCCCTGCAAATACTTTTGTATCAATTGATTTACTTTCTGGAATAAATTTCAGTAGTTCGTTTGCTAGCATGACATCATCATCTACGTGTTTTGAAAGTACTTCTTGAGGGAGCTTTCTATTTAGATATTCCACATCACTATTAACGAAGATAGATACAAAGTATGGTTTGTTGTTGATTAGCAAGTCAGATATAATATCTGTCAATGTATCAACCGTAATATTATTGGTATGCTTATTTATGGCATTAAGAAATTCTTTTTCCAATTTCTTATGATAGTCTATTATTGTATCGAAAAAAAGAAGTTCTTTTGATGTATAGAATAGATAAAATGCTCCTTTAGAAATATTGGCATATTTAACAAGCTCATCTACAGAAGTTTTACGTACCCCTTGTTGCTGGATAAATAGCAAAGCTCCTTCTTTGAGTTTATCCTTTATAAGCTTTCTTTCGTTGTCATCAAATGCTTTTGCCATACCGTGTGACTATTTTGTTGTTATTGGTCACTGCAAACATAAGCGTTATTTTTGAATTGACAAAGAAATATCGGTTTATTTTTCTTTGTTTCTATATGATCTGCCTAAATCAATGAGTATTTGGTCTATAAATCATTGTATTATGTTGCCACGATAAGTACATATTAAGTCATTAAGAACCTTACTTCGCCACTTTCGGACAGTTTTGAAAACGGCTCATGATTCTTCTTTTATTTGCCGATGAAAATAAAATCGACACGTTTTATAAACCTTTTAAAATTGAAAGTATGGAAGTAGTAACTATTGAAAAGAGAACCTTTTCGTATGTCTGCGAGAGGTTCACGGAGTTTGCCAAACGGATAGAAAGTTTGTGCAGCACTCATACCCAGAAAGTCGAAAACTGGCTGGATAGTCAGGAAGTGTGCCTGTTGTTAGGCGTTAGTAAGCGAACTTTGCAGTATTACAGAAGTAGCGGAAGATTGGCTTATTCTCAAATTGGTAGTAAGATTTATTATAAGACTTCCGATATTGAAAGAATTATTGCAGACAGTGAAACGCAAAATCAATCCCCCAAACACCCCACGTCTTATGAAAAGAATTAAAAAAGATTATCCGTTTTTCAACTTGTTTTCCATTGTTGGCACATGGGAAAGCATTAATCTGAATCCTACGGTTATCATCTATCGGAGCGACAAAGAGTACCTTCTTTCTATTATATATGTATCGGAAACAACCAAACAGGCTTCACCTGCTACTTATGAGATACAGCAAGATGGTAGCCAGTATTTTATTGCCCCTGCATCCAAACGGCTCTATGTAGATTATGATCCGGCAAAAGACGTACTTAACATTTCGTCTTTGGGTCACTATCTGCGTAACTAACCAGCTATCTAGCCATCTTGAAATCAATATTTCAATAAAACAATCTTTCAATCATGGAACTAATAAATAAAGATACCCCACAAGTCAAAGAATTTATTTCTTCGCTCAATTCGATGCTGGATGGTATTGAATCTATTGTAAAGCACTACAAGCCCCACCTGAATGGGGAACGCTTTCTTTCTAATAATGAGGTTTCCAAGAAACTGAATGTCAGTTTGCGAACCCTGCAAGAATGGCGAGATATAGGGCTAATTCCCTTTATCCAGATAAAAGGTAAAATCATCTACCGTCAGAGTGATATTGATAAACTGCTCCAAAAGCACTACTTTGAAAGTTGGAAAGAGTAACCTGCCAAGCCCAAAACATTGTTTTTCGGAATTTAATTTGAATCATTGACTTTCCCAGTGAAGTATTTAGTCTGTGCAAGTCTTTAGATGAAAATACGCTCGAACATAGTGAGAGGAAGATTTTCATCAAAACCGAAGGCTCGGACTTGAACAGGCTAAATACGGAACTTACCTTTGTCAATGCTTCATATTGAGTTCTGGAAAACTTACTATAAAAGAAAAGGATTGAGAAAATGAAATTCATTCTTCCCAATCCTTTTTCAATATTAGCTACTATCTTTATTATATAGCCAATTCCGATAGGCAGCTATTTACTTTTTGCATATCCTTGAAAATATTCTGATCCAATACCCTTGCATAGTGTTTTGTTACGCTTGTATCTGCATGACCTAACATCTTAGCAACATTCTCCATACTCACGCCATTTGCAAGGCAAATGCTTGTGGCATAGCTATGACGGGCGGTATGTGTGCTAAGATTTTTATGTATTCCGCACACATCGGCAATTTCCTTCAAATAACTGTTCATGCGTTGATTACACAATACAGGTAAAAGTTTTCCGGTACACTCTGCCACATCCTTATATTTATCAAGTATGGAAGCTGCCACTGGTAACACAGGAATGTTACACATGATTTTTGTCTTTTGGCGGTTCTTCCTTATCCAAAGTTCCCCTTTGTTGTCTTTTACCAAGTGTTCGGGTGATAAATCTTTCACATCGCTGAACGCCAAGCCAGTAAAAATGCAAAAGACAAAAACGTCACGTACCTGTTCTACTCGTTTAATTGTAAACTCTTTGGCGAGAATGATTTTAATCTCGTCCATCGTCAGAAATTCAGGATCGGTTTCTTCCAATTTGAAACGGTAGTAAGCAAACGGATCTTTCTTTATCCAGTCGTTTTCCAAAGCAATACGGATAATCTTCTTTAAATTCTTCAATCGGGTAATAGCGGAGTTCTGCGCACAACCTTTTTCAATCTTCAAGAAAGCATCGAACTTAGAAATGAAGTTGGCTTCCAAGTTATTCAGGGCAATATCCGATAACTGATATTCTTTCTTAATGAATTCCTCCAAATATCGGGTAGTGGTTTCATACCGTTGAACGGTTTTACTAACAAAGTCTTTGCCGATCAGCTTACGACTTTGTTCGTTGTGTTCTCTGAATACTTGCAAAAGGGTTTTGCTTTCTTCATCCACACCATAATACAGTTTTCTCACAAGATCAACGGTGATAACCTTGTCGGAAGTTTCCAGTTCCCTATAAATTTGGTGTATGCGTGAGCGTGTGATTTCTAAGTAGTGGTTCAGTTCCACCGACATACGGTCTTTTCCTTTTGAATTCTCTTTTGCTTGATTCCATAGGTTTACGGGACAACTTCTTTTGATAGAAATATCTACCATACAGCCGTTTACAGTGATTCTCATGCACACAGGTGCTTCTCCGTTCTTTAATAACTTGGCTTTTTTGATAAAGAACAAAACAGAAAATGATTTTCGAGCCATTTTTACATCGTTTTTAGAGTTACAAAACTATGTATTCTCTTCCAAAGTACGACCATGCAAAATACTATGAATCAGTGAGAAAGATGCAAATTCGTGGGACTTTTTCGAACTGAATTTTAGTCCCACGATTTATCCACCGATAATATGCTTGAAACGGCTATTTTCTGCTACCTGCCAGAAAAAAGAAATTCCTGATAATATCTGATTATCAGGAATTTGCTTGATTCTTCTTGTTGTTTCAGTGATCCGCCTGGGGCTCGAACCCAGGACCCCAACATTAAAAGTGTTGTGCTCTACCTGCTGAGCTAGCGAATCAGACCTTATTGCTGTTAAGCGGGTGCAAAGATAGCTACTTTTGTTTAAAAAACAAATGGATTAAGGGAAAAAGTTTTGAGAACGACTTCTGCTTTTACTTTTCTTGTTGATTATCAGTCTGTTCAAACTTGTGAATTTTTTCTCTGTTTATGATGAAACGTTGATAGTAGGAGAGCATAAGGGTGGTAAGCGGAAGTGCTATAATCATACCCAGCATACCCATCAATGAACCCCAAATTGATAAAGACAGTAGGATGATGGCAGGGTTTAGGCCCGTAATCTTCCCCATGATACGCGGTACGATGAATCCGTCTTGAATGACTTGTACTATTATGAATACAGCAAGGGCCGATGCAATGATAATCCAGAAGTTTCCTCCCGTATCCGCTGCTTTCAGTATGGCCAGCACGATGGTAGGTATAAAGCCGATAATCTGTAAATAGGGCACTAGGTTTAAAGCACCGATGAACAAGCCGAGCCCAATGGCCAGTGGGAAATCAATAATCAGAAAGCCTATACTGAACAGAATACCGACACACAATGCCACGAATGCTTGTCCGCGGAAGTATCTGTTCATGCCGTCTTTCACATCGTTCATTACATTGATTACGAAGGGCCGGTATTTCTGTGGTACCAGGTGGGGCCACCCTTCGGAAATGCTTTCATAGTCCAGCAATATGAAGATTATATAGAGAAGAATGAGAAAGAAAGTGAAGAAGCTGAACAGTAGATTGACGGATTCTGACAGCAAGGACCAGAGCCGGGGAACGGTTTCCTTGATGGCGTTCAGCATATTCTCTTCCTTGAACAATTGGGTGACAAACTGGGTGTCTATGTTCTCACGAAGGAATTCAGAGAGTGTTTTGGGCACATTGCCGTCGTGGGTTCCGTTGGAAAAGTAGTCTATTACCAAATCTTTCACCCTGACGAATTCGTCCATCATGGGAGGCACAAGCAGATAAAATGCGGTTCCTCCTACAATCAGAATACTGAATAAGGCGCAGAAGATGGATATGACCCGGTTCTTGAGCCTTAATCTGTACTGGAAAAAGGTGACCAGGGGGTATATCAGATAGGCAATGAGCCATGCGATGAAGAATGGCAGCAATACGCCGCTTAGACGCTTGAAGAGCATAAGGATGCCGATAATAATGACACCGAGTATGACACCGCGGATAAAACTGTCGAATGTAATCTTTTTGCGTTCCATAATGCTCTGTTTTTTGTATTCGTTAATGACCGCTTTCTTTTTGGTCGGCTTGGATGGCTTGCTGATAGCACTCCCGGCATAGAGGTTCGTACTCTTCGGTTTCCCCCAGCAGTACTTGTTTGTCGTTCTTGACGGTACGGTGGGAGAACGAGGCGAGTTGGCCGCATTTCACACAGATGGCATGTACTTTGGAAACTTCGTCTGCAATGGCACACAGTCCCGGCATAGGACCGAATGGAATACCCCGGAAGTCCATGTCCAGTCCGGCAACAATGACGCGTATACCATTGTTGGCAAGCTGGTTGCATACATCAATCAGGCCGCTATCAAAGAACTGGGCTTCGTCAATGCCCACTACATCTATCTCTGAAGTGAACAGCAGAATGCTGGCAGATGAATCGATGGGAGTGGAGGCTATGGAATGACTGTCATGCGATACGACATCGGCTTCGGAATAACGGGTGTCTATGGCAGGCTTGAATATCTCTACGCGTTGTTTGGCAAACTTTGCCCGTTTCAGTCTCCTTATCAGCTCTTCGGTTTTGCCGGAGAACATGGAACCGCAAATGACCTCAATTCTTCCCCTGCGTTTGGTTTCCTGTATATGATCTTCTGAAAATAATACCATGTTTTTGAGTGTTATATTTAAGCGCAAAAGTAACACTTTTGTTTGCTTTCCGATATTTTTTCATTATTTATTTCTACATTTGTAGCGTTAACACGGACTGTGTAAAGGATATGCAAACCTTATTAAACGACATAGAATTAGATATTCAGGAATTGAAATGTTTGATGCAGGCCATTTCAAGTGATGCCAATCCGACATTGAAGATTGTGGCAAAACGGAATATCCAGCAGATGAAGGCACGCTTGGAGGCGTTGCAAGAACTGCTTGAGGAGGCGCCAACGGCTGTTGTGTCGCCCCTGGAGGAACCCCCTGCTGTTACTACTCCTTTGACCGAATCGGTTTCTCCGGTCGAATCGGTTATTCCTGATACAGTGAAGATGGTATGTGAGGAACCGGAAACAGTTCCTATTTTGGCAGAACGCATCAAGCCTGCCAAGGATTTGAAACATGCCATCAGTCTGAACGATTCATTCCGTTTTGTCCGCGAACTGTTCGCAGGCGATGCTGCACGGATGAATGAAGTGGTACGACGTTTGGGTGAGGCTCCTTCTTTGGACAAGGCTATGGATATTTTTGCTTCGGAAGTGCACCCGGATGAAGAAAATGAAGCCGCCGTCGATTTTATGGAACTCCTCAAAAAATATTTCAGCTAAACGACCGATAAGTATGGGAAAACTTTATGTAGTGCCTACCCCGGTAGGAAATTTGGAAGATATGACATTCCGTGCTATCCGGATTCTGAAAGAAGTGGATTTGATACTTGCTGAGGATACACGTACCTCCGGCATATTGCTGAAACACTTCGAAATAAAGAATGCGATGCAATCTCACCATAAATTTAATGAACATAAAACGGTTGAAAGTGTTGTTAATAGAATAAAGGGGGGAGAAACTGTAGCTTTGATTTCGGATGCAGGTACGCCAGGTATATCCGACCCGGGCTTTCTGGTAGTCAGAGAGTGTGTGCGTAACGGCATCGAAGTGCAATGCTTGCCGGGAGCGACAGCTTTTGTACCGGCATTGGTGGCTTCCGGACTGCCGAATGAGAAGTTCTGTTTTGAAGGTTTCCTTCCACAGAAGAAAGGAAGGATGACCCGCCTGAAGGCATTGGCCGAGGAGTGTCGTACCATGGTGTTCTATGAGTCTCCCCACAGATTGGTAAAAGCTTTGACGCAGTTTGCCGAACATTTCGGTGCCGAACGTCAGGCTTCTGTTTCGCGGGAAATCTCAAAGATGCACGAAGAAACGGTGCGTGGAACGCTTACAGAATTGATTGAACATTTCACGGCGAACGAACCGCGCGGTGAAATTGTGATTGTAGTAACAGGAATAGACGATTAAATAACTTCATTAACCAAACGTAAAACGAAAGCGTATGAAAAAGTTAGCAGTTTTAATTGTATGCGCGGCTGTAATGGCTTCGTGTGACAGCTTCTCTGGTGGCAGTAAGAACCAGCTGAAAGCTGAAAATGATTCTTTATTGATGGAACTGACTCAGCGTAATGCTGAATTGGACGAGATGATGGGCACTTTCAATGATATTTCAGAGGGATTCCGCCAGATTAATGCAGCAGAGAGCCGTGTGGATTTGCAGCGTGGTGCTGTGGCAGAAGGCTCTTTGAATGCCAAGCAGCAGATTGCGTCGGATATTGAGTTTATCCGTAAGCAGATGGAAGAGAACAAGGAACAGATTGCCAAATTACAGTCCATGCTGAAGAACAGTAAGAATAACTCTGCCCAGTTGAAGAGGGCTGTGGAGTCCCTGACTCAGGAGTTGGTAGCAAAGACCCAGCGTATTGAGGAATTGCAGGCTGAGCTGGCTTCCAAGAATATCCGTATCCAGGAACTGGATGCTGCCGTAACCGGTTTGTCTACTGAGAAAGAAGAATTGACTGCCGAAAATGAGGCGAAGGCTCAAACCGTTGCCGAACAAGATAAGGCACTCAATACGGCTTGGTTTGTATTTGGTACGAAGAAAGAGTTGAAGGACCAGAAGATATTGACAAATACCGGACTTTTCAAAAAAGGCCAGGTGCTGAAAGATTCTGATATCAACAAGGACTACTTTACACAAGTGGATATCCGTACGACAAAAGAGATTAAACTATACTCTAAAGATGCTGATATCTTGACTACTCATCCCGCGGGCTCTTATGCGTTGGAGAAAGATGATAAAGGACAGCTGACTTTGAAGATTACAAATCCGAAAGACTTTTGGAGTGTGTCCAAGTATTTGGTAATCCAGGTAAAATAACACTGTTATAGACTGATACAGAACGGACGCAGGTTATTGGAATTGATAATCTGCGTCTATTTTTATATATCTCTTTCCTTTAAATTATGGCATCCCAATATAAGAACCTGTTTTTTGACCTGGACGATACGCTTTGGGCATTTTCTCTTAATGCACGCGATACATTCGAAGAGATGTATCACAAGTATGATTATGGCCGTTTCTTTCGTTCTTTCCAGCATTTCTATACGCTTTATCAGCATCGTAATGTAGAGCTGTGGGAAGAATACGGCAGAGGGCAGGTCAGTAAGGAAGAGTTGAACCGCCAGCGTTTTCTATATCCTTTGGAGGCAGTAGGGGCGGGGGATGCTGCTTTGGCCGAGGCTTTTTCTGATGATTTCTTTTCGGTCATTCCCACAAAAAGTCGGCTGATGCCGCATGCGTATGAGGTACTGGAATATTTGGCGGGGAAATATAACCTCTATATCCTTTCCAACGGCTTCCAGGAGCTGCAATGTCATAAGATACGTTCGGCAGGCATTGACCACTTTTTTAAGAAGATTGTTCTCTCTGATGACATCGGTATCTTGAAGCCCTGGCCCGAAATTTTTCATTTTGCCCTTTCTGCCACACAATCCGAGGTGTGTGATTCTTTGATGATAGGCGATAGTTGGGAGAATGATGTGGCAGGAGCCAAAGGAGTGGGTATGCACCAAGTGTTTTATAATGTAACGGGGAAGGAAGAACTGCCTTTCCAACCGACTTATCATATCAGTAATCTGAAAGAATTGATGCAGATTCTGTGACATTGAAATTTTTAGTTGTACTTTTGTCTACAGAAACGTATATTATACAGCTATGGACACAATCTTACCTTTCGCTTTACTTTGTTTTACCTCCTTCTTTACGTTGACAAACCCTCTTGGCACCATGCCGGTGTTTTTGACCATGACGCATGGAATGACGGACCGTGAACGGCAGTCGGTAGTATCGCGCGCCACTCTGGTTGCCTTTATTACGATTATGGTTTTTACGTTTGCGGGACAGTTCCTCTTTAAGTTCTTCGGTATCTCTACCAATGGTTTCCGTATTGCCGGTGGAGTTATTATCTTTAAGATTGGCTTCGATATGCTGCAAGCCCGTTATACCCCAATGAAGCTGAAAGACGAGGAAATCAAGACTTATGCCGATGATATTTCCATTACTCCTCTTGGAATTCCGATGCTTTGTGGTCCTGGTGCCATAGCCAATGCCATTGTGCTGATGCAGGATGCCCATACCATTCAGATGAAAGGAGTTCTTATAGGAATGATTGCCTTTATTTATCTGATTACCTTTTTCATATTGCGTGCTTCCACACGGCTGGTCAAAATCTTGGGTGAGACGGGAAACAATGTGATGATGCGTCTGATGGGGCTTATTCTGATGGTTATTGCCGTTGAGTGTTTTGTCAGCGGAGTGAAACCGATATTGGTGGATATATTGAAAGAAGGAGGCATACCATCACTGGCACACCTCCTCTAAACACTTTATTTATAAAAACACATTGGGAAAATTCCCAAGTTTCTTTAGGCTACTATTGATTAATAGCCTGGATTTTGTTCTATGTTCGGATTGGCATTGATTTCACCTACGGGAATCAATGGGAGCGCTTTCTTGGAATCTCGATTGAATGTACGCGCTTCTTCGCTCAATACGTCGTGCCATCCTCTGGCATTAACGTCTGTGTAGCGTGTAACAGTTTCACCTCGGCGCATAACATCGAAATAGCGCTGTCCCTCACCTACAAGTTCCTTGCGGCGTTCAATGTAGATGCGGTCTAATGTGATGTTTCCGCTGGTTACTTGTTTACTTTCATCCGTTGTACGGTTGGAGATGATATCATTCAGCAAGTTGGCAGCCTTGTTCTTGTCTCCGGCTTGGAAAGCTGCTTCTGCTGCTGACAAGTAAACTTCTGACAAGCGTAGCAATGGGACATTGGAGTAACGTACATCTCCGTTTACAGCAGGCATTTTGTTGATGTAAACTTTGCGTTTGTCAAATCCTCCTGCTGCCGCAGCCAATAAAATGTCGTTACGGATGTCTGCCGGGTCGGATGTAAGCATGTCAGAGAAGTCTTTTGTGACAATTACATCTCCATATCCGGGAGAAGCGCCAGCCTTGTCGGCATATAAATAGGCAATACCTTCACGGTCTGTCCAGTCAGTATTGTTGTTGATGGAAATCTCGAACATGATTTCTTTTGAATGATTGGCATCACTTTTGCTCCATGCTGCAACATATTCTGACGGTTCCCAAAGTTTGTAAGACGAGTTTGATATGATGTCTTCTGCTACGGATAAAGCCTTGCTCCATTCGCCTTTTGTCATATATACACGTACCTGCAAGGCTTTGGCAGCCCAAAGGTTGACATAACCCACTTCATTGGTTTTGGGCAGTGCATTTGAGTTGATTGCATCTGTCAAATCTTTTTCAATACTCTCATAACATTGAGCTACCGTGCTGCGGCTTGGCTTTTCTGTCGATTCTAGTGGGGAGGTAGCGATGGGCACACCGAGTGAGCTGCCTTGATCTACCGTATAAGGTTTACCGTAGATACGTGTAAGGTCAAACAGTGCCATGGCGCGCAGAACTTTTGCTTCTGCATCATATTGGTCAATAGTGGCTTTTGCCTCTGCCGCATCGGTCAGGTTGCCACTTTCTGCTGCCTGAATCAGACGGTTGGCGCGTGCAATGACTACATAAGGCATCTGCCATACGGCTGTTGAGGTGGTGAAATTGTCTGCAGTTGTATATTCCATATAGTAGTAGAAGTTTGCTCTTCCACTTCCCCCGTTATATTCATATTGGATATCTTCCCCTCTCATGTCACCGTATACGAACATGAGGCGTCCATAATAATTAATCAGGCTACTGTTACCTTTAACGGCAGCATAAAGTCCCGTCCGCACATTGGCCAAATCATCGCTGTTCTTGATTGCGGTTTCAGCATCTATTCCGTCTGCGGGTGACTGATCCAGCCAACTGTTGAGGCATGATGAAGTGCTGACTGCCATAGCTGCGCAAAGCGTTGCTGTGTATAATGTCTTTAATATTTTCATTTTCGTATCTTTATTAGTTAGAAATTCAATTCTATTCCGAATGTATATGTTCTCAATGCCGGAGTCTCAAATGTGCATAGTCCGTCTACACGCATTTCCGGATCTACAAATAAGTCTTTAGACTTCCATGTAAGCAGATTGGAACCAGAGAAGTAGATTCTGGCTTTGCTGAGCCCAAGCTTGCTGATATAGTTTTGCGGAATGCTTACACCTAATGTGAGGTTCTTCAGACGTAGATAATCAGTAGGCATCAGCCAGCGTGAAGACAGTGAAGCAGCGCTTCCATATTCAAATTTAGGCAATGTGGCATTCGTGTCGCCCGGGCCTGTCCACATCTTTGAGATGTCATAGTATGTCGGTACGGCACCACCGTATAGATATGAACCGCCATTGGAGTGCTGCCAAGTGGAGTAGTCAAAAGCATCACCACCCAATGAATAAGTGAAAGTGAAGCCCAAGTCGATAAACTTCCATTTGAGGTTGTTGGTAAGACCGCCTTCTATACTAGCCTGATGCTTGCCTACAATAGTTTTGTTGGCTTCAGAGATATTTGTAGTTGTCTTGCGGGCATTCTCTGTTCCGTCATTCAGATAGAACATTTCTTTACCGGTCTCTGCGTCGACTCCGGCGTATTCATAAACATAGTATGAATAGTAAGGTTCGCCTACACGGTGAATCAGCGGTCCTGATACGATTTCATTCTGCTGGCCATCCAATTTGGTCAGTTTGTTGCTGTTGTGTGCCATGTTCAGAGAAGTGGTCCACGTGAAATCCTTGTTTCTGAAATTGGTTGATGTAATGGTCAACTCAAAACCGGAGTTCTTCAGTGAACCGATGTTTTGCGGGGTGGTATACCCATAATTGCCATCATAATATCCGCCGACTTGTGATACGGGGAGGTCATATATAAGGTCGCTGGTTTTACGCTGATAGTAGTCGAATGTTACAGAGATACGGTCGATGAATGAAAGGTCGAGACCGATATTCCATGTTTTGTTCTTTTCCCATTTCAGGTCCGGGTTTGCAATTCCGACGATGGACATTCCTGACTGTCCATTGTATATGATTCCGTATTTATAAAGATTCATATAAGCGTAATAGTCTGATGGTTGCGTTCCGTTTACACCGTATGACACACGGAGCTTTCCATCTGTCAATACACTCTTGACAGGATTCAGGAAACTTTCGTCTATGAATCTCCATGCTCCGGAAACCGACCAGAAACTTCCCCAACGGTTTTCTCTTGCCAGACGTGAACTTCCGTCGGTACGATAGCTGAGACCGAGATAATATCTGTCTGCGTAGTTATAATTGGCACGTCCGAGGAACGAAGTCATGCGATAGCTCTGTCTGTTGGTTTCGGCACTTGTTGAACCGGCATTTGTCAATTCGTACAAATCACCCGGATAGTCTTGGCCTGCCATGTAGTTGAAAGCATATTCCGTATCTTGTGTTTCAAAACCAAGCAGGGCGTCAATATTGTGCAGACCGAAAGAGTTGATGTAAGAGAGCTGGGTTTGTGTATTCAGCTGGTCATTACGATTGACGATACGCTGCATGACACCACCGGGGGCACCATTGTTTGAGTGTCTGTCCCAAAGAACGTCATTGGTTCCTTGTGCGTAATCATAAGCAATCTTTTCACTTAAATTCAACTTGTCCCAAATATTGTAGGTCAACTTGATTGTATTGAATGCCTTCATCAGGGTATAAACGTCAGAGCTGTGTTCTCTTTCATACAAAGGATTGACTCCAAATACGCCGCAACCATTGTTTAATGTGCCGTCTTCATTATAAGGGGTTGATGAGGGGCTTTGGAAGAATGCGTAATTGGCCACAGGTCCATCATAGGAGGTAGCTTCATTAGTTTTGTTTTGTCTTACTTTTGAGAATTGGCTTGTAACCTGAACTTCAAAGTCTCCAAACTTATGAGTGAGGTTTGCATTACCAGTGAAACGTTCCAGACCTTGTTTGTAAATGATACCTTCCTGATTGGTATAAGCTACTGAGGTGTAGAACTTGGTACGGTCGTTACCACCAGATACGCTCAACTGGTAGTTCTGATGAGAACCGTTACGGAAAAGCAGGTCTTTCCAATCCGTCCATCCGGTTGAGGGTTTTGAAGCAAAGTCCTCGATGTTCTGGTCTGCAAAAGTTGCGGCATCTGCATCGGACATGTTTCCGGTGTATAACCCGTAATTCTTGAGACCGGTCCATAAGAGTTCGCGGCGCGAGTCACCGTCGAGCATAGGACGATAATCTATTGCCATGTTTGAGAAACCCCAGTCGGAACGGAAACTTACATTTGTTTTGCCTTGTTTTCCGCTTTTCGTCGTAATGACCACAACACCGTTAGCAGCACGCGAGCCGTAAAGAGAGGCAGCAGCCGCATCTTTGATAACTGTGATAGACTCGATGTCATTGGTATTGAGTGAAGACAAAATATCAGTTCCTGCATCACTATAAGTGAACTCGGATAAGTCTCCACTTGTGACCGGTGTTCCGTCAATAACATAAAGCGGATTGTTTCCGGCATTGATGGAACCCATACCACGTACACGGATACTGCTTACAGAACCTGGATTACTTGAACTTGAGCCAAAAGTAACACCAGCGACATTACCAGAAAGTTTGTCGGCAACAGAAAGAACAGGTACATCTTCCAAGGTGGAAGTGTTTACAGTAGAAGCAGCTCCAGTAAATGATGCTTTTTTAAATGTACCGTAACCGGTAACCACAACCTCTTCAAGCAGCTCAGAATCGGATTTCAAAATTACCTTTACATGAGGTTTAATCGTTACTTCTTGGGTTTGCATACCAACAAACGAAATCACCAGAGTTTTCGCGGAACTACAATAAGTGTATATTGCTAAAAAACAATTGTTTACGTTTGCTATAGAACAGAGTTTATTCTATTGTATATTATCTATAAAGGTATATGGCAAAGGGAGGTAAGTGGCTCGAAGTACCCATTTCATACCGTTTTGAATAATTAAAAGCTGATAATGAGCGCGTTATTGTAACATTTCATTCTACTCTTTTAATTGGTGATGTACTAATTAACCCAATAAATGTTTTTTATTCAAGAATAACGATAGATTATATAGAGGAATTTATCTTGAAAGATAAATTTTATCCATAAAAGTTCCAAAATATTTTTTTGTTGAGAAATATTTGCTTTACATATGTTATTTATAATTGATGAATATATAATATATACGGCAAGATTCAATTATAATTGAAATATTTTATATCTTTGTATATAAACTAAATCATGTTTGAATATGAAAAATTATATCTCCCGCCCTTTATACATAAGGAGAATTGAACCGTTTATTGATAAAAGTATAATAAAAGTAATAACCGGCCAACGTAGGATAGGTAAAAGCTACATTCTTTTGCAGATATCAGATATCATAAAGAAAAACATACCGGAAGCCAATATCATTTTTGTAGATAAAGAGCAACTTGCCTTCACGGAAATTAGGAACTACATGGATCTTTATCAATATGTTTTAAAGAAGGTTACTGGGCATAATCATAACTATCTTTTTGTAGATGAAATCCAAGAGATTGAAGAATTCCAATTGTGTCTGCGGAGTTTATTGAACGAAAATAAATGCGATATCTATTGCACCGGAAGTAATGCTAAAATGCTGTCCAGTGAACTTGCTACTCAATTGGCAGGAAGATATATAGAATTTCCCATTCATTCACTTAGCTACGGGGAATTCTTAACTTTCAATCAATGTCAAGATTCCACCGAAAGTTTAAAACTCTATCTTACATTCGGAGGTATGCCATACATTCATAATCTAACAATGGACAAGAATGTCATATTCGAGTATTTGAGAAATGTTTACTCTACTATCCTACTAAAAGATGTGGTTGCCCGTGAATCAATCCGGAATGTATCTTTTTTGGAGAATCTCGTAGCTTATCTGATAGATAATACCGGTTCTCTTTTTTCTGCCCAGAATATTAGTAAATATTTAAAGTCGCAACACGTCAACATTCCTACGCAGACAATTCTGAACTATCTAAAGGCACTGTGCAATAGTTTCTTTATTTACAAAATTCAACGAGCTGAAATCCAAGGGATGAAAATCTTTGAGATTGGTGAGAAATATTATTTTGAAGATTTAGGATTACATAATTCCATACAGCATTTCGATTTTCGAAAAGACATCAACAAGTTAATGGAAAATGTAGTATGCATTGATTTGTTAAGATATGGATATGAAGTATATGTCGGAAAGAGTGGTAATAAAGAAATTGATTTCATTGCTTCCAAAGACGACCATAAAATCTATATTCAAGTAGCGTATATGCTTCCCGACGATGCAACTGTTAGGCGAGAATTTGGCAATCTTTTGGAAATAGCAGACAATTACCCTAAATATGTGGTAACAATGGATGAAATGCAAAGCGGGGGAAATTACAAAGGAATTAAACAGATTTCACTGCGAAACTTTTTGTTGGCAGAGGATAAAGAAAAACTGTAAATTAACGATTCAATCTCTACGAATCAATATTTAAAGTAAAAAGCCGGCCCTTTGTGTGAACCGGCTTTTCTTATGTAATTTTTTTAATTTTCAAATTACTCTGTCTCCAAAGAGTTAAGGTATGCTTCCGCACTCAAGTAGAGATAAGACGGGTTGGTACAAGGATATGCACCACCGTCTTGATAGTCAGCCATACTTACGTACAACGAATTGGCTGGGAAGGTAATACTACCGGCCTTTTCATTATAAACTCCCAAAGGATAAGAATTTATATTAGTAGATAGGTTGCCATATACAGAACCACCGCTGAACATACCATATCCCCAATCCATACCATATTGAACCGGTTTCAAAGAAGCACCTTCTTTAGTCACATCAATTACGAAAGTATATTCACCTGGAACTACATCAGCCTCTTCATTAAAGGGATAACCGTTGAAACCGCCAACCTCATCTTGTGCAGTCGCAACTTTGGCAAACGGACTGTCAAAACGGAAACGTGTACTGGTAGCAGTTGTAGTTTTTTCAATTTCCACAGCCATCGGAACAGACGGATCTACGCCAAAGAAATTAGCAACTGTACCGTCCAAATAGTATCCGGTACCGATAGATTCCCACTTCAAGATAGCAAAATTTACTGATATTTCATGGTATCCGGAAGAATAGTTGCTGACATCATTACCACTCAAAGCCAGTTGTAGATTATAAGTGATACCCTCGGCAGCTGACGGTGTTTCAACTGTCAACTTGGCTGTTTTCTCTCCAGCAGCAAATGATACAGTGGAAGGGCATACAAATATATTCTCTTCATTATTTATCACAGTAACATCAACCGTACCGGCAGCATCTGTCAAGGAGCGTGTCAAAGTTAAATCAAAAGAGGTTATTCCCGGCTCAACTTCCACTGTTTGGGTGTAATTGCCCACAAAGCAGATGCCTTGATTACCGTCTTCCAGTTCACCCGGAGTATAACTTTCTGCATCAGGATCGCAAGAGGTAGCTATCAGTGCGATGACAAACAGACTAAGTATCTTATTTATATATTTCATATTCCATATTTTTAATAGTTAACATATACATTATTCTACATCAGGTATTGGTGTAGGTGCCGAAACCAGCGGATTGTTCTCCAATAATGGGTTATATTGTACTTCCTTATTAGGAATACTGTAAATCTGAACCGGATCACCTGCTGTAATATTAAATACGGCAGTAGTCGGGAAGCCGCAGCCTAAACGGTTGACTCCCTTGTTCAGACGCATAATATCAAAATATGCCATACCTTCTCCCCAGAATTCAAGACGACGTTGTTGCCAAACAGCTTCCTGCACAGCTTCCGGTGTAGTGGCTGTACACTGATAAGACGGGTCACGATATGCAGTAACAAACGAGTTAAGGGTAGATACACCGCCACTAACATTACCACTCATAGCTTGTGCCTCAGCCTTGATAAGATACATTTCCTCAACACGCATCAATATTATATCCGTAGCATTGTTGTCAGTTCCCCATTGGTCATTCAGCACCCCATACTTTACTTGTGTATAGGCAGGTGCCTTTTTCCCGGTAATATATGTTTGGGCTGCAGCAGGCAAATTGGCAGATACACCTTCACCGTTCAGGAACCATCCCTTGCGGACATCACTGGCAGGAATCTCATTATAGAGTTTCGGACTGATTCTACGCCATCCACCTACAGAAGCATAACCATAATTCAAAGAGCCCATATGTGAAGGGAAATTACAAATACCGGTTGTACTTACACGGTCCTGTTCTGTAATCAAGATACCCCACATCCATGAATTGTCTTCGATATTAATGAATGAAGGCTTGCTTACATCAGCACGGGAGTATGGAGTGGCAGTAGTTTTGGCCAGTGCGGCTTCCGCATCCTTTAAAGCTTCCGCATAGTTGTGCATTGCCAGATAGACACGGGCACGGATACCGTAAGCGACATCCAAGCTGACATAGCGCTTGTCATCACGTTCTTTTGTAGTGGCTGTCAGCAGCTCAATAGCTTTATTCAGGTCTGCCAAGATAAAATCATAAGTTTCTTGCACAGTAGAACGGGCGCAGCCATTGGCTGCAACTTCTGTTGCATTCTGCTCTGTAATCAAAGGCATACCCATAGCGCTCTCATGTCCTTTGTAATTGAACTGATACAACTGTATCAACGTAAAATAGTCAAAAGCACGGACAGCTAATGCCTGCGCCAGATAATATTGTAACGTAGGATCTTCAGTTTCGTTATCTACAGTACCGATTACGTTATTGGCTGTAAAAATCTGATTGTACAATGTACCCCAGAATTCAATGGTAGCTGTACTTGTATTCAAGCAGTCACTGTAATCGGCTGAATTGGAATACCAGTTATAACCAGTAATATCTGCCACCATGTCCGTACCTCTTGATTCCGTGGCCAGCATAATGGTCGGATAACCTATATCACTATGCACATTGTCATCTTCTGTGTAGATTTTGGCATATTGGGTGAAATTTGCAGCCACAGCTGCTACGCTGGCTTCCAATCTGGAAGGATCAGATTCAACAACTTCTTCCTTTTGGTCAGATGTAATAGTCGAACTCAGCGGTTCTGTATCCAGATCTGTACATCCAGCTACCATCAAACCAAGCATAACATACGGTGTTATCTTATATAATTTCTTCATATTTTTTCTGTATTTTATTATTGAACTATTATCAGAATGTTACTTTCAAACCGCCGGAAATAGTACGTATAGGCGTATATCTATCTGTAGAAGCTGTTGTGTAGCTCATACGTGGATCAAGCCCTTTACGGGCAGAGAAAAGAGCCACATTGTCAGCCGCACCGTAAATACGCAAGCTTCCGATACCCAGACTTCTCAACCATCTCTTAGGTAAAGTATAGCCCAGGGTGATGTTATTGATAGAGAAATAATCAGAACTTGTCAACCAACGGTCTGATGAAGAGTTGGTGTATTTATCAATGGCATCTACACGCGGAATATTGGTATTTCTATTCTCTGGTGTCCATGCATTCAAGATATCCTTGTGCCAGTTATATCCCATGTAGTGGGAGTCACCGCCATGCATGAAAGCTTGATAGCCACTATCATAAATCGTACCACCCAACTGATAAGCACACTGGATGGAGAAATCAAAGCCACGGAACTCCAATGTTGTACCGACACCGCCATAGATAGTAGGCAACAGGTCACCGGAAGCTTGTCTATTGGAATTGTAGGCAGCAGACCAATCTTTATCCTTATACTCTACACCGTTTTCGTCCTTTGCCCAATACAGAGCTTCGCCGGAATCAGGATCTACCCCTGCATATTTAGTCAAATACATCTGGTACAAAGATTCACCTTCACGATAAATATAGGAACCATCAATCATCTCTCCTTTCAAATCCGGATGCAGCTCAAGAATCTTATTTTTCATCAATGTTCCATTCCAATTGATCACCCACTTTAAATCATTAGTTTCAATAGGAGTATAGTTCAATTCAATTTCCACACCGGAGTTGCGTACCGAACCGATATTCATAGGAAGTTGGGTATAACCGTTAGACATCGCTACCGGTTTATAATACAACATATCCTTAGTCTGGCGGTTGAAGTATTCGATTGTACCGTCAATACGTCCTCCCAAAAGAGCGAAATCCACACCTACATTGAATGAATTGGATGTTTCCCAAGTGATATCTTTGCTCCCCTTGTAGTAGAGCACACCATCAGAGAATACACCGTCAGACCCGCTAACCGTGAACTGATCCAGATACGGATAGTAGTTTGTATATCCCTTATAATAGAGGTTGTCATTACCCTGCTGACCGAAAGAAGCCTTCAGCTTCAGCATGTTGATCCAATCGTATTGACTGATAAAGTTTTCTTTTGCCATATCCCATGCTGCACTCACACTCCAGAAGTTACCCCAACGGTTATCCGGATGGAAGCGTGAAGAAGCATCACGACGATAAGAAACACTACCATAATATTTTTCATTGAAATCGTAGCTGGCACGTGTAATGATACCGATTGTGGCATATTCATTGTAACTGCCAGAACCATTCTTGCGGTCGATAACATTAGATGCAGTCCAGTTCTTGTCACTATACATGTTATATCCTAAAATATAGTGACTTTCCGTGTTGAAGTCCATACTTTCATAGCCGGCAAGAATATCCAAGTTATGGTTGCCGAATGTCTTTTTGTAATTCAACAGATATTGTTGGTCAAGCGAATAAACGCGTGAGGAGTATTGCATAACAGAACCGCCATAGGAAGCCGACTGACCATAATACTTGTTACCCACACTATGCTGGCGTGTGTTGTCAATATGCAAGCCCAAAGAAGCTGTCAATGACAAACCGTCAATGATATCAATCTTTGCATACCATTTCCCATTCAGAATATCCATCAGATATTTTTCAGTATCATAAAGGAAACCGCTCATAGGATTGGACATGCTCATAAAATTACGGGTGAAGTTTGTACTTGAACCATCACCATAGTCATATACATGATAGCCAGTATTGGCATTATATTGGAAACTGCCGTCTGCATTCCGTACATACATCGGATAGATTGGTGCGATAAAGTTACCAACAAAGAACGCATTACCGGAAGAAGTAGCAGCATCGGTATCCTGATCGCCCGGTGAACGGCTTGTTACATTTGAATAGCTAAGATTAACTCCGAGCTTCAACCACTTTTTAGCCTGATAATCCACGTTCATACGAGTGGAGATACGTTCGAAACCTGAATTTTCAATAATACCTTCATCATTCAAATAACTGGCAGACAGATAGTAGCTTAATTTGTCCGAACCACCAGAAACACTAAGATTATACTCTTGGCGCAAATTACTTTGGAACATCTCATCAGACCAGTTATCCGGTGTATAATAATAGTCACCGTCACTATATCCCAGAGTTGCATAAGGGTTCAACTTGCCGTTCCGGCCAATAAGATATTGTCCATCAGGTATGGTATAAACTTGGTAGCCCAGCTTTGGAAACAAGTCTGCATTGGCCAATTGATAAGCCCGTTCTGCTGTATATCCGCTATTATATAGGTATCCGTTATACAAAGCAGAATATGCAGTCTCCATATAGGTATTTGCATTCTGCAATACATCATAGTTTTTCACTAAGCGGGAGTTGACTCCCCAACGGGCGTCTAAAGAAATCTGCGTATCACCGCTCTTACCTTTCTTTGTAGTAACCAAAATAACACCGTTTGCACCACGTGCACCATACAAGGCAGCAGCTGCGGCATCTTTCAATACGGTCATTGATTCAATATCTTGTGAATTGACAGCGGAGATATCTCCTTCATAAGGAATACCATCCACTACATACAGAGGATTGTTGCTGGCATACATAGAACCGATACCGCGAATACGAACTGTCGCACTCGTACCCGGCTGGCCATTTGTACTTTGTGTCTGCACACCAGATACAGTACCGGAAAGTGCATTCGATAAGTTGGAGACCTGACGTTTCTCCAATGTCTCAGACTTGATCACAGAGGCTGAACCTGTAAAAGCAGACTTCTTTGCTGTACCGTAAGCTACCACCATTACCTCATCAAGCATCTCAGAATCGGAACGCATGAATACTTTTATATTCGGCTTAATATCAACCTCTTGAGTCTGCATACCAATGTACGAAATTACCAAAGTTTTCGCGGAACTACAACACTCTTATTTTATTAATAATCAAG